>CAMCJW010000005.1 GCA_945875195.1 Chitinophaga pinensis
CTTTGCCACACAACAAAATTAACTTGGCTTGTGGGTACTTTTTCTTGAGGCTATAGAGACTATCTGCGGCCATCAACACACTGCCCAAGCCCACCATTTTTATCACCAATATGTTTTCTGGAGCCTTGCTTAAACTATGATTGCGTTTCAATACAATCCCCAAACCTCTTACCAATAGCACGTTTACAGCTACCAAGGCTTTACCAATATAACCATCTATCCACTGTTTTAACTTGAGGTTCATTTAGCTGGCAATATAATAAACTCTCATTAATACGCTAAATGCCAAATAAAATCATGGTTTTTTATACAACCTCACCCAGGCATTGCCTGCCACTTCCTCATGCGCTAACACCAATTTTTGCTGCACCAACAAGCTATCAAATGCAACTTCATTTTCATTGGGTGCTTGCAAATAATACACATTGTTGCTATCGTTTAATTGCGAAGTTAAATTGGACACTGGATGCTTTACAAAACCTGCATAGGGATTGTTTAAATTTACCAGCATCAAAAAGGGCGCATATAGTTGGGCATTACTTGGGTTTTGTTCCAAATACTGAACCATGCCAACTTGTGCCTTGAGCAAATGGGTATAACTCAATTCGGTATCGCCATAATGGGTATTGTTGATACTCTTATAAATATTAAATGAGCCATAAATACCAACAAGCAGTAGAAGAGTATACTCATAAAATTTAACTTGTATGTTTCCAAATAACAAGGCTGTTGCCATCATTAACAAAGGAATGGCTCCCAATAAATATCGGTTCGAAAAGAAATTAATAGCCGCAAATACCATAAACCCAAATGAAAATAAGAGTATGCCAATAACTTTTAACCACTGCGTTTTATTTAACTTGTTTTGGTATTGGATCAAACCAATAATGGCTGCCATACCTGCCAATAAATAATAGGCTTGCCTGCCTTGGTCTTTAAACAAAATGCCTATAGCTAAATCAAATTTGTAACTAAATTCTTGTAGGTTTATCCAATTGGTATGCCTAGGAAAAAGGTACCAGCCCATGTTTACTTTTTGCAAAACAAAGAAACCCATGCCCAACAAAAATGCACCCACAATCCAGGCTATTTTTATCCAAAAAACTTTGCTTCCTTCTTTCAATACCACAAATTCTATCAAAGCCAAAATGCCAAAACATGGAATCAAGGTATAGGCGCTTTCTTTACTCCACAGAGCCATGAGCGTTACTGCACCAAAAGCCAACCAACGTTTTTCAAAGTAAAAATAGAAGCTCCACACAAATAGCAATCCCAACCAAACTTCTATCAGCATATAAGTACTTTGCGTTAAAAATATGGGCTGAACCAAAACCAATAATGCAGCTAGCATTGCAGTAAAACTTACTTGGGTCCATTTTAAAACAATATAATAAATACTCAACAACAAACTTATAGAAAGCAACAGCGGAAACAAATGCGCTGTAAACAAACTATACCCAAACAACTTGATCCAACTCGAAGCCAAAAAATAAAACAGCAAAGGATGACCAGTATACAATTCCGCATCAATACTCCCCGGCATTACCGAAGGTCCCACCTCCGCCATGGTTCTAATAGCAGGCATATACACCCACGCCTCATCCCAAAAAAACGGCAACCCCAAAGCCTCCCACTTAAACCCCACAAAGGCAATGATGGCTACCCCTAAAAACCATATATTTTTGTCTTTAACCATAATTTTCTTACCGCATCAGGGCGAAAGATTTTTCGCCCCTACGCCTTTCTCCCTATCGAAATTTGTGTACGGGCGAAAAATCTTTCGCCCTTTTCCTTTACCGCAACTTTTACTCAATCACAACAACAACATCATCCTGTTCAATCAAAACCCCATCCTTCAACAAAACACCACTCACAACTCCCGCTTTACTTGCAACAACCGTACTCTCCATCTTCATAGCCTCAATAGTAAACAACGGCGTATTCTTCTCTACCTTATCACCAACTTTCACCATCACTTTTGATAGCCTGCCTTGCAAAGGAGAGCCAATCTCATTTTCATGACTCACCTTTTTATTGGTGGCCTTGGTGCCTACAAACTTTGTATCTACTACTTCAATACTTCTAGTTTGCCCATTGAGCCTAAAGAATATCAAACGTTTGCCATCGCCTTCATCAATTACATTCAACATCCTAATCAGAATGTTTTTACCCGGCGAGAGTTCAATCAAGGTTTCTTCATTGTTTTTCAATCCATAGAAAAAGGCTAGAGTAGGCATGTGCCACAAGGGACCAAATTTCTCTCTTTGCTTGGCGTAGTCTTCAAATACTTTGGGGTAAAATAAATAACTCAAGCAATCTAAAAAGGTATGATCCATGCCAAACTTAGCCTGAAATTCTTCAAAGGCCTTGTCAAAATCAATTGGCGCTAAATGCTCATTGGGCCTGCCTGTATAAGCTGTTTTGCCTTTGAGTATTTTCTTTGATAACTCTGCAGGAAATCCTCCTGGGTTCATACCCAACTCACCTTGAAACAACTCAATTACACTATCAGGAAATGAAATACTATCTCCTTTTTCTATGATATCTGCTGCACTGTAATTATTGGCTGTCATAAATAAAGCCATATCACCAACTACTTTTGAGGATGGTGTTACTTTAACAATATCACCAAACAACAGATTGGCTTCAACATAATTTTGCTTTATGGTTTCAAACTTATCCTCTAAGCCCAAACTCCTCGCCTGTGGCCTCAAGTTAGAATATTGTCCTCCCGGTATTTCGTGGTCGTAAACTTCTGCAGTACCTCCTTTGAGTTCGTGTTCAAACGGATAATAAAACTCCCTAACTGCTTCCCAATAATTAGAAAAATCATTCAAGGAATTCAAGTTCATTTTTTGCTCGCGTTCCTGACCATGCATCATGGCCACTATAGAATTGAAATTGGGTTGAGAGGTTAAGCCACTCATGCTGGCCAATGCCACATCTAAAATATCAACACCCGCTTCAATGGCTTTTAAATAGGTTGCAGGCTGTATGCTGCTGGTATCATGGGTATGCAGGTGAATAGGTAAATCAACTACCTTTTTCAATTCTGTAATCAAGGTTGCGGCCTGAAAGGGTTTCAACAATCCTGCCATGTCTTTAATGCCCAAAATATGTGCGCCTGCATCTTCCAATTGCCTGGCCAAATCCAAATAATATTGCAGGTTAAATTTATGGTTCTTCTTAGGATCCATAAAATCTCCGGTATAACAAATGCAAGCTTCGGCCAATCCCGGTGTTCTTTCATTCACCGCCCTTATGCTTACGCGCATGCCTTCTATCCAATTCAACGAATCAAAAATCCTAAACAAGTCGATACCATTCTTGCTGCTTTCTTCAATAAAGCGCTCCACCAAATTGTCTGGATAGGCTTTATAACCCACCGCGTTCGATCCCCTGATCAACATTTGAAACAAAATATTAGGCACTGCTTCCCTCAATAATTGCAATCGTTTCCATGGATTCTCATGCAAAAATCTCAGGGTTACGTCAAAGGTGGCACCGCCCCACATTTCCAATGAAAATATTTCGGGGTTGTTCTTGGCATACGATTCTGCTACCTTCAAAATATCCAAGGTGCGCATCCTTGTTGCCAACAAACTTTGGTGGGCATCGCGCCAAGTGCAATCTGTATATTGTATGGCTTTTTCTGCTTTCAATTGTTGTATAAATTGATCCCTTCCCAACTCCAACAATGCATCTTTACTTCCTTTAGGGTAGGCGTCATACTTATTAAAATCTGGCACCACCGGATTCCTGAAAACCTTAGTATTATCAACTTTCTTCACGTCTGGGTTGCCATTCACAGTTATCTCAGCAATATACATCAAGGCTTTAGTGCCTCTATCCAATTTCTTGGTAAACTTAAACAGCTCTGGATGCGAATCAATAAAGTTAACCGTGGTTTTACCTTCCAAAAATATAGGGTGCTTCAATACATTTTCTAAAAAGCTAATATTGGTTTTAACGCCCCTAATTCTAAATTCCTTCAATACCCGTTGCAAACGCTCCGAGGCTTCAAATAAATTCCTTCCGGTAGCTGTAATTTTTACCAACAACGAATCAAAGAAAGGCGAAATTTTCACATTCGAATATGCACTACCTTCATCCAACCGAATGCCTGGTCCGCCCGCATTCCTATACGCTATAATAGTGCCATGGTCCGGTTTGAACCCATTGGCTGGGTCTTCAGTTGTGATCCTTACCTGTACCGCAAATCCATCTACCTTAATCGACTCTTGGTCTTTGATATTGATCATATTCGAATCCAATGCATAACCTTCTGCAATGCGTATCTGATTCTTCACAATATCAATGCCTGTTACTGCTTCTGTAACGGTGTGTTCAACTTGTATCCTTGGGTTCACTTCAATAAAGAAAATATTCTCTTCTTTGTCTACTAAAAACTCAACAGTACCAACATTGTTATAATTTACTTCCTTACAAATTTTCAATGCATAAGCATGCAAGGCACTTCGTGTTTCTTCTTTAATAGAAGGTGCTGGCGCCATCTCCACTACTTTCTGAAACCTCCTTTGCACCGAGCAATCTCTCTCATGCAAGTGTATCAAATTGCCATGATGGTCGCCCATAATTTGCACTTCAATATGCCTTGGTTGGTCAATAAATTTTTCTATAAACAAGGTATCATCACCAAATGCAACCTTGGCTTCGTTCTTGGCTTCATTGAAATTCTTTTCTAAATCTGCCTCTTGCCTCACCACGCGCATGCCACGTCCGCCGCCACCTGCAGCCGCTTTAACCATTACTGGAAAGCCAATTTTTTTAGCTTCACCCAATGCGGTAGCATAATCAATGAGGTCAACTTCACTGTCTTGTATAATTGGAACTTGTGCCCTAATGGCAACTTTCTTGGCCAATACTTTATCGCCCAATTGCTTCATCACGGTAGGGTCGGGACCAATAAAAATAATGCCTTCTTCTTTACAGCGTTGTGCAAAAAGAGAGTTCTCACTCAAAAATCCATAACCCGGATGTATGGCATCCACTTGGTTACTTTTGGCCACATGAATAATTTCTTCAATATCCAAATAAGGCTTCAGTGGATCAGTTTCCTTGCCTATTTGGTAGCTCTGGTCTGCCTTATACCTGTGCAGTGAATATCTATCTTCATAAGTATAAATGGCAACAGTTTTTATCTCTAATTCAACAGCAGCTCTAAATACACGAATTGCAATTTCACCTCTATTGGCAACGAGTAATTTTTGAATAGGCATGGATTAAATAAAATTTACTACATAATTAATAATAAAATCATTGTTTCCAACACAAATTTATTGAACCAATTGTGGATACAAGGGTTAATAAAAGAATAGAATTAATATAGGTTCAAACCTAAAACTTCTCCTTCAAATACTTGCTGGTATAACCCAAATCGGTTTTAATCATATCCTCTGGTGTGCCCGCAAATACTAGGTTTCCGCCATTGGTGCCTGCTTCCGGACCTAAATCAATGATCCAATCTGCACATTTAATTACGTCCATATTGTGTTCAATCACTATAATGCTGTGGCCCTGATCCAACAAGGCGTAGAATGAATTGAGCAATTTCTTAATATCGTTAAAATGCAAACCAGTGGTGGGTTCATCAAAAATAAACATAACTGGATCACTGTTTTTTCCTTTGCCTAAAAACGATGCCAACTTCACCCTTTGTGCTTCGCCACCACTCAAGGTATTGGAGCTCTGACCTAATTTTATATACCCCAAACCAACCTCTTGCAATGGCTTTAATTTCTGTGCCAAGGTTTTTTCATCAGCAAAAAATTCAACTGATTCATCTATGCTCATCTCCAACACATCACTGATACTTTTTCCATGGTAATGCACTTCTCTTACTTCTTCTTTAAACCTTCTTCCTCCGCATTCTTCACATGGCAAATGCACATCTGCCATAAATTGCATTTCAATGGTTATCTCGCCTTCTCCCGTGCAGGTCTCGCACCTTCCACCATCTACGTTAAAACTAAAATGTTGTGGCTTATAGGCCCTTTGTTTTGCCAAAGGCTGACTAGCATACAATTCCCTTATGGCATCATAAGCTTTGATATAAGTTACAGGGTTCGATCTCGATGATTTGCCTATCGGATTTTGGTCTACAAACTCTATTTGCTGCACCGATTTTAAATTGCCTTCCAACTTATCAAAACTACCCGTTTTTTCACCAGAATAACTGCCCATTAATTTTTGCAAAGCCGGGTACAAAATGCTTTTGATCAAAGTAGTTTTACCACTGCCACTCACGCCTGTAATTACCGTTAATACATGCAACGGAAAACTCACATCAAATCCTTTTAAGTTGTTTTGTCTGGCTCCTTTAACTTTTATAAACTGATTCCATTTTCTCCTGCGCGCAGGTATATCAATGTTTTCTGCTCCAGTCAAATACCTTCCGGTTAAACTCTTTGGGTTTTTTTTCAATTCTGCCAAAGTGCCTATGGCAACAATTTCACCGCCATGTATGCCCGCTAGCGGACCAATATCAATAATCTGATCGGCTTCTTCCATGATGTCTTGATCGTGCTCAACCACCACAACCGTATTGCCAATATCTCTCAATTTCTTCAATACCTCAATCAGTTTTTCGGTATCCTTACTGTGCAAACCAATACTCGGTTCATCCAAAATATACAAAGAGCCCACAAGGCTTGATCCAAGCGAAGTTGCTAAATTAATCCGCTGCGATTCGCCACCACTTAAAGTATTCGATAATCGGTTCAGCGACAAATAACCCAAGCCTACTTTTTGTAAAAACTCTAACCTGCTTTCAACTTCTTGTAAGATTCTTTTGGCAATACCTACTTGGTTTTCTCTTAGTTTTAAACCCTTAAAAAACGCATAACTATCGTCAATGCTCATCAAGAGCAAAGTAGAAAGTGTCATCCTGCTATCGGCATCTGTGCCTGCATCTTCTGGTTTGAACCTAGCTGGCGTGAGCATCACATAATTGGAATCTTTTCTCAACCTAGTGCCATAGCAATCAGGGCAAATAGTCTTGCCTCTATACCTGGCCAACATTACTCGGTATTGTATTTTGTATGTTTGTCTTTCAAGCTCTTTAAAAAAGCCATTCAAGCCTTCCCAATCTTTTCCTCCTTGCCACAAAAAGTTTTTCTGCTTTTGGTTCAAATCGTAATAAGGCTTATGAATAGGGAAATCATTTTTTCTGCTCAAGGCCACAAACATGTTTTTGTACTCCTGCATTTTTTCACCCTTCCATGGAACTATGCATTCTTCAAAAACAGATAAGCCTTTATCTGGAACCACTAAATCTTCATCAATCCCAATCACGCTGCCAAATCCCTCGCAGGTTTTGCAGGCGCCATAAGGATTATTAAAGCTAAAGAAATTTACGCTGGGTTCCTCAAAGGTAATGCCGTCTTCCTCAAACTTATTGTTGAATTTGTGAAAGGATTTTTTATCGCCATCAACTAATAATACCAACTCTCCATGTCCTTCAAAAAAGGCGGTTTGAACCGAATCACTTACCCTGCTCTGGAAATCTTCATCTAAATGAATAACGGCAAACCTATCTACTAATAAGTAAAAATCGCTGGTACTTTCTTGGGCATTTTCTTTAGCAGCCTTTTTTACGGCTGTTTTCTTGGCAGGTTTTTCATCTATTTCTGGCGAAAAATGTTTAGCTAAGTATTCTTCAATATCTAGCATGCTGCCACCTAAATAAATTCTGTTGAACCCATTTTGCAAGTGCAACTCCAATTCCTTTTTCAATTCTGCGCCCTTTTGCTGCAATGCAACTAGCAAGTACATTTTGCTTGACTCAGGATAGGAAAGGATAAAATCGGTTACGTTTTCTACGGTATGCCTAATAACTTCCTTGCCCGAAATAGGAGAGTAGGTGAGGCCAATGCGGGCATACAGTAGTTTAAGGTAATCGTATATTTCGGTGCTGGTGGCAACGGTACTTCGCGGGTTTTTGGTATTTACTTTTTGTTCAATGGCAATAGAAGGGGAAATGCCTTGTATGGTATCTACATCTGGTTTGTTCATCTTGCCTAAGAACTGACGAGCGTAGGCAGATAAACTTTCTACATACCTTCGTTGGCCTTCTGCATAGAGTGTATCAAACACTAAGCTGCTTTTACCTGATCCCGAAACACCGGTAACAACTGTAAGTTTGTTCCTTTGTATGGCAACCGATACATTTTTTAAATTATGCATCCTTGCACCTTTGATGAGAATATTTTTATCTTGCATGTAATTTCACACTATGACCAATCCAAAGTATAGGTTCACAAATTTACACAAAACAAACAGCCTAATTGTTTTTGTTGTGCTTTTTTTATTTGTTAACAAGCTAACATTTTCACAATCAATAACCATAATGGCTGGTTCATCTCAACCATTTGGACTTTATGCAAGCAAAGACTTTACTAGAACTTCTGCTGGTATGGCAAATAGGGGCAGCACCTTATCTATATTGCTAGAAGATAATAGCAATCCAAAGTTGTTTAGCCCATTCATTCAAATTACGCACAATAATAATCCCATAGATTATTTGGCCCTCGACAAGGTGTATCAATTCCTTAAATATGAAAACGCCCAAGTTTTTAAAAATTGGGAACAAACGATGCTCATGGGTGGAGCTAAAGTTAATTATTTTGGAAACAACTTCGATTTATTTGCAAAAGGAGCTGCTGGCCTTGGATGGATGAGTACCTTTGGTTATAATATTTATTCCGATTCACTTGGTCTCATTAAATTCAATCCACTTAAGGTAAATGCTTTGGTTCTTTCAGCCGGTGTAGGGGCTAATTTTTACCTTAGAGAAAATATTTCCTTGTCATTTGGTTACGATTTTTTTTATGCCAAAAATAATTTTGGGTATGAGAAATATTCAAATAGCAATGGACCTGTTAAAGCCTCAGTAGCAGTTGAGGTTAAACCAGATTTTCAAACCGGAAATTTTTATGTAGGATTGAAGTTGCATTTGAAGGACCCAAGAAAAAAATAATTTTTTTTTTGCCTAACGCTTGTTTTTATCATTTCTAATACTATATTCGTTTTACAATAACAAATCAAATACTAAAAAAATATAGCTTATAGGTAAAAAAATCTACACTAATTATTCTCTCTGGTTTAACCTTTTAATTTTAAACAACCATGAACATGCAGAAAATTAGTGACCACGATTTGGTGAAGCTATACCAATCCGGCACACAAGCTGCTCTCGAAGAATTGATCAAGCGCTACAAGCGTAGTATCTTTTCTGCCATTTATTTGATAGTGCGCGACCGCCCCTTAGCGGAAGACATCTTTCAAGAAACATTTATCAAAATTATTCATACCCTTCGATCTGGTAAATACAACGAAGAAGGAAAATTTGGTGGATGGGCCGTTAGGGTTGGAAGAAACCTAACCATTGATTATATCCGCAAAATGAAAAGAGATGTAACCATTACCGATAGTCAAGGAAATGGCATCTTTGATTACCTTGTCATTGCGGAAGAAAACAAGGAGGATAAAATCATCCAAATGCAATCAGAAAGTCAACTCAAAGAACTCATCAAGCTTTTGCCAGATGAGCAGCGAGAGGTCTTAATCATGCGTCATTGGGGCGATATGAGCTTCAAAGAGATTTCAGATAAAACAGGCGTAAGTATCAATACAGCCTTGGGCAGAATGAGATATGCCCTCAACAATTTGCGAAAATTGATGGTTGCAAAAGGGGTTCAGATTTAGTTCACTATTTCTGTCCTCTCTCGCAGCTCCTTTTTAAATAACCCTTAATTAATCATTGTTATGAAAGCACAAGCAAAAGTTGCAATGTTACTAGTGGTTCTGGTAGCATTGTTTTCCTTCGAAGTTCCAAAAGGCTGGTACAAAGCTGGCAGTAATCCTGATCGTTACGAAATTGGTATCGATAAGGGTGCAGGTCTAGATGGTACAAATGCCGCAACTATCCGTTCTGAGGGCACACGCGTTAGAGGTTTTGGTACCTTGGTTCAGAATCTTGTTCCTGGTAATTTTGCCGGTAAGCGATTAAAAATGTCGGGTTTTATTAAAACTGCTGATGTAAACGGTTGGGGCGGGTTTTGGTTGCGCATTGATGGCCAAAATGTAAACGATCCTTTCGTATTTGATAACATGAGCAACCGCAAAATTAAAGGAACCACAGATTGGGTTAAATGTGAAATAATTGTGGATGTTCCTAAAAAAGCAACCAATATAGCTTACGGTGCCTTGCTCAGTGGCGATGGTCAATTGTGGTTCGATGATTTAACTTTTGAAGTAGTGGATCAAACCGTTGCTACCACTATTCCCTATACCAAAGAAAATGCGCCTCAAAATCAGCCTACTAACTTAAGTTTCGAATATTAATGCAACGCTTTGTAAAATAAGATTGCCCTCAAGTGCGTTTTTCTAGTACAATTGAAAAACATGCTTATGGCAAACACTTACACTGAAAATGATTTACTGTTTTATTTGTACAATGAAATGTCGGCAGAGGAAGCCAGCAAACTAGAAAATTACCTGGTTTTAGATGCCAACTTGCAAACTTCGTTAGCAAATTTAAAAGCTGGCATGGAGGTATTAAATAATTTAGAAGCAGAACCTTCTCCTACAAGCATAGACTTAATTTTGGAGTACTCCCAAAAAACAGCCGCAAAACTAGAAGAGGTTTAAAAAAAAAGCCCGATTGAAGCAATTCAATCGGGCATTTTTTTGGTTCTTTTATGTTATTGAACCAAGCTCATTTCACTCACAATGTGAGGCGCACCGCCCAATTTGTCTATTAAAAACAATACATAGCGGATATCTACATTGATGGTGCGTTTGTACTTTTCATCAAATACAATATCCCCACTCATGGCCTCCCAATTGCCATCAAATGCCAATCCTATTAGTCTGCCTTCTCCATCAATAACCGGACTACCAGAGTTACCTCCAGTTATATCATTATTGGTGATAAAGGCTACTGGCATTTTACCATCAGCTCTTTTGTAAATACCAAAATCTTTTGCCTTGTATAAATCAAGCAACTTTTGTGGTGCATTGAATTCAAAATCTTTGGGATTGTATTTTTCCATAATGCCATCCATTGTGGTCATGTAGTCAAATTTTACAGCATCTTTAGGCTCGTAGGCCTGAACCGATCCGTAAGTTAAACGCAAAGAAGAATTGGCATCTGGATAGAAAATTTTTGTTGGATTCAACTCCATCAAACCTTTGATATAAGCCCTAGCTTCTGGACCTATTGCTGCATTAAACGCATCCACTTGTGGTTTGTAGTTGCTTAGATAATGGTTATAAAATCCTTCTACCATCGCAAAGCATGGATCAGCCATTAACTTTTTATAAGTTGGTGCATTGCAAAATGCATCAAACTTTTCTTTGCTGGCAAAAAAACTTTTGGCATAAACCATTTTAGCATAAGCCCTAAACTTTTCAGTATTGTTTGCACCCTTTGATTTAAGGATTACCTTCATGTATTCAGGGTGTTGGTCTGCAGGAATATTGTTATAATACATCTCAAGAATTTGAGCCATTATTTTCTCATCTGCACTTGGGAAGAAAGATGCGTAAAACTCTTCTCCATTTGCCATAGCCATTTTAATAGCCCTATTTGCTGCGGCTGTGTCTTTGTTGTCTTTTGCATTGGTAGCAAAAGGCATCAGGCTGCTAGCCATACTATTCATTGAAATGCCTAATATACCTTCACCTAAGTATGTTCTTTGCAAAGCAATTGGTCTGTAAGCAACATATGCCTTTTCAACATTTGCCAATACATTCTCATATTGAGGCTTTCCTTTTGCAAAATCAGCAAATTTAGCTTCCGATTCTTTCTTAAAATCTACCACTTTTAAACGCTTCAATTGCTCGGTTTGGCCAATGAAGTATTTCCAATAGTTAGCAATTTGCGCATAATCAGCTGATAATTTTAAGCGATCGCCTTCATTTTTATCCATTACTTCTTTCCAAGCTTTTAGGCGAATATCTCTTAAATTAACAATGGTTGGGTTCACTTTTTCAACAGCCAAATCAATGCCTTGCGAGAATTCGTAACGATTGGTTCTTCCAGGAAAGCCATATATCATGGCATAATCACCTTCTTTTACTCCTTTGGTATTTACTGGCAATGAATGCTTTGGTGTAAATGGAACATTGTCAGGGGCATAATTTGCCGCCTCATTACTTTTATTGGCATAAATTCTAAACATACTAAAGTCGCCAGTATGTCTAGGCCACATCCAGTTATCAGCATCTCCGCCAAATTTTCCTACAGATTGTGGCGGGGTGCCTACCAAACGGATGTCGTTGAATTTCTGAAAAACAAACAGATAAAAGGCATTTCCCTTAAACATTTCACGCATTTGGGCATCATAAGCAGTTCCTTTTTTAGCCTCATCAATTAATTTCTTGTAAATCTCTTGCAATTTAGCCGGACGATCTTTTTCGCTCACGCCTTGCAATTGGTTCAAAACGAAATCTGTTTTGTCTTCTATTCTTTGAACTATTGAAACCCACATACCTGGAATTGGAATTTCTTCACCATTATTTTTTGCCCAAAAACCATTGTCTAATCGATTATTCTCAGGAGTTGAGTTAGAGGCAATGGCATCATATCCGCAATGGTGGTTGGTTAAAACCAAACCTTTTGAAGAGATAATTTCACCTGTACAACCTCCATTGAACCAAACAATTGCATCTTTCAAAGAACTGTTGTTTACATCGTACAATTGTTCTGGAGTAAGTTTAAGCCCTTTGGCTTTCATTTCTTCATAGTTGTACTTTTTTAATAACAAAGGAATCCACATTCCTTCATCTGCTTTTGCACCTGAACCCAACAAAAGAATTGCTGTCAGGGTGTAAAGAATTTTTTTCATGTATTTTTTCTTTTTGTGTGCCGCAAAGTAAAAACAATTGACCACATCACCATTATTTTTTGATAAATGGTATCCCCCTTAATAATTAGTTTATAATTTCATAACATATATTTTGGCTTTTGAAGCTTATAATTGCAGTAAATATGTTTGGATTAGACACTTCACTCACCGTGTTACTATTGCTTTGTTTGCTCGCAGCAGCAGCATTTGAATTTATCAATGGATTTCATGATACGGCCAATGCGGTGGCCACCGTTATTTATACCAATTCTCTAAAACCTTGGGCAGCAGTTATTTGGAGTGGTATTTGGAATGCCATTGGTGTTTTTGCTGGAGGTATTGCAGTGGCAATGGGTATAACCAATTTATTGCCTACTGAATTACTGCTCGACACCAATATCTATCACAATATTGCCCTCATATTATCTTTATTAATTACAGCAATTGTTTGGAACTTAGGTACTTGGTATTTTGGAATTCCTTGTTCTAGCTCTCATACTTTAATTGGTTCAATCATTGGTGTAGGTATTGCTTTTGCCTTTATATCGCCAGAGGGTGGATTTAATTTTGTTAATTGGGGTAAAGCTGGTGAAATTGGACTTTCTCTTTTACTTTCTCCTTTATTGGGATTTAGTTTAGCCATTTTGTTAATGTATATTCTCAGGCAAGTGGTTGTTTCAAAAGTAATTTTTAAAGAACCTTCTGCAAATACGCCTCCACCTTTTTGGATTCGATTGATATTATTACTTACCTGTACTGGCGTTAGTTTCTCGCATGGTTCAAATGATGGGCAAAAGGGTGTGGGGCTTGTGATGTTAATACTCATTGCCATTGTTCCCGGTTATTTTACGCTGAACCTTGATAAAAACACAACAGATATCAGAGATCAAGTTGTAGAAGTAAAAGCCTTATTCGCCAAAATTGATACCAGAGAGTTGAATCAAGATGAAATGTTTCAATACAACAAAGCAACCAATAATATTGCTCATTTTGATTCATTACTTTTAACTGGCGCTGCAATAGGAAACTTTGATAATTACCAAAAAGCAGCCCTAAGAAAAGACCTAGTGCTATTGGGTAAATCTACTAAAGTATTATTAGCTAGTAAAAATTTGAGCCTCAGCTTTAGCAGCAAACAAAAGCTCAAAAAATCGGTTGAAGAAATTAAGAGTTTAACAGAATATGCACCATTTTGGGTGATTGTTATGATTTCTTTAAGCCTTGGATTAGGCACAATGATTGGGTGGAAACGTATTGTTACCACCATTGGAGAGAAAATTGGTAAACAACACCTCACCTACGCACAAGGAGCAAGTGCAGAATTAGTAGCTGCTTCTACCATTGGTTTTTCTACATGGTTAGGATTGCCTGTTAGTACCACTCACGTTTTATCTTCGGGTGTAGCTGGTGCAATGGTAGCTTCAAAAGGCATCAAAAACCTACAAACCAAAACCATTAAAACTATAGCATTAGCTTGGTTGCTCACTTTGCCAGTGTCAATAATAATGTCGGGTTTATTGTTCCTCCTTTTTAGGTGGATACTATAATTATTCTCTCTTTAATTCGCCATTTTCAAAATACAAAATATTCAATTTCGAGTTTTGAATACTCTTGCCATCAGGCTTGTTCTTAAACAAGTAATCATTGGTCAATGGCCTATTTAAATCCTGTTTTGTAATAGTAGATAAACTTCCATGTTCCTTCATTAAAATACTCAGGAAATATACTCCTTGCTCATAGCCAATTACGGCATACTCCTGTGGGTCGGCATAATAACGCTCCCTATATTTTTCAACGAAAAAAGTGCAATTTGGATTCTTGTAATCAAAATAATAAGGAGAAATAATCTTTACTTTTACCTGCTCGCACAGGCCAATGCTTAGGGTATTAAACTCAAGCCATTTTCTAGTACCATAAACCTGAATATTTATAAATTGGTTCGAATCATTCAAGTACTTTAAGGTGGTTCCTACCAAAAATTCATTTTCACTGGCTATTACAATGTGGTTTGGCTTGGTAAGTTTATATTGGTCTTTTAACTCAGTGTATTTACTTATATCTACGCTCTTAATAGTGTAGTTGGGATATTTGCTTTTTAATGCCAAAATTCTATTGGCCAAAACTTTATCATTGCTCTCTTTGCCTACAACCACCATCACATTGGCATTATCATCTCCTTTGTTTTTGATGTTCTCCAAAATAAAATCACCGTAGTACGACAAGTCGGGATAGGCCGAAATCAGAAACGGATTGTCAATCTTGCTCTTGGTTAAAGTTAAGAAGGGCGAAACATGGTATTTGTTATTTTTATTACAAAAATCTACCATCCTGTCATTGCCTTCTTTTAAAACCGGACCAATAATCAAATCAGAGTTGAGTACCTCTTTTTTGGCCAAAATTTTCATGAAAGCATTGGAGTCTCTTTTGGTATCATAAACCCTAACTTCAATAGGAATATCGGCTTGCTTAAAGCTATCCATGGCTATTGAAAAACCCTCGTAATATTGCCTACAAGCATTGCCAATTGCTGCATTCTTGGCTTTAGGGTCATCCAAAATTTGCCTGCTACAAAATGGCATGATCAAGGATACTTGATACTTCTGCTCAAACAAATCGCTGAGTTTGTTCTGACCCAAAACGAGCTGATGGGTACCATTTAAAAGAAATAGGATTATAACAATTTTTCGTAACATATTATTCCCATTCAATAGTTGCTGGTGGCTTACTACTAATATCGTAAACAACTCTATTGATTCCTTTTACTTCATTAATAATTCGGTTGGCAACTAGTCCCAAAAAATCATGCGGTAAGTGGCAAAAATCGGCTGTCATACCATCAACCGAAGTTACCGCCCTTAGGCAAATTACATTTTCATAAGTACGCTCATCGCCCATTACCCCAACCGATTGTATTGGTAAGAATATAGCGCCTGCCTGCCATACATTGTTGTAATGTCCTTTGTCTTTTAGTTCACTGATAAAAATATGGTCTGCTTCTTGCAAAATCCTAACTTTTTCTTCGGTAATTTCACCTAAGATCCTAATGGCTAAACCCGGACCCGGGAATGGATGGCGATTTAAAATGATTGCTTCCATCCCTAATGCTGTTCCCACATTCCTCACCTCATCTTTAAACAACATCCTCAAAGGTTCAACTATTTTCAACTTCATGTTCTCTGGCAAACCACCTACATTGTGGTGCGATTTTATAGTAGCAGAGGGCCCTTTTACACTCACACTTTCTATTACATCTGGGTAAATGGTTCCTTGTGCCAACCACTTGGTGTTTTCAACCTTATTGGCTTCATCATCAAACACTTCAATAAATACGCGGCCAATGGCTTTGCGCTTTTGCTCTGGGTCGCTGATACCCGCCAATGCATCTAAAAATTTCTTCTTGGCATCTATACCTATAACGTTTATGCCCATATTCCTATAGGCATGCAATACTTGGGCAAATTCGTCTTTTCGCAACAATCCATTGTCAATAAAAATACCTGTAAGGTTTGAACCAATTGCCTCTTTTAATAACATAGCAGCAACAGAAGAATCAACGCCACCAGATAATCCTAAGATAACTTTGTCGGTACCCAATTTACTTTTCAAATCTGCCGTAGTATTCTCAATAAAATGTGTTGGCGTCCAATCTTGGTTCAAACCGGCAACCTTGCTAATAAAATTAAACAACAATGTTTTGCCATCTACACTGTGAGTTACCTCTGGATGGAACTGAATAGCATAAGTTTCTTCGTCCTTTATTTTAAAGGCTGCAACCTTCACGCTTTCGGTACTGGCTATTATTTCGAAGTTCTCTGGTATGTCTTGTATGGTGTCGCCATGACTCATCCAAACCACACTGTCTAGAGGTATTTCGGCTAATAATGGAGAATGATGCACTGCTTTTAAGTTGGCTCTTCCGTATTCCCTAATTTTACTAGGAACTACAAAACCGCCATTTTGCTTGGCCAATAATTGGGCCCCATAACAAACACCCAATAAGGGTAATTTTCCTCTGTATAAACTTAAATCTATATCGGGTAAAATGCCATCATTCACAGAATATGGACTACCACTTAATATCACAGCCTTGGTGGCTGGGTCCAATGTTGGAATATGTGTACAAGGGTGAATTTCAGAATAAACATTGAGTTCACGTAGGCGACGGGCAATTAATTGGGTATATTGCGACCCAAAATCAATAATGAGGACTTTTTCTTCCATAATATGTGGCGAATTTCATTATTTTTTGGCAGATTTTGGAGAGAGAGTTAAATTATGTTGAAATTAATTGGTATTTCAGATTACTTAAAATTGCCTGAACCTACAATTTTGCTAGATGCAAGGAGCGAAGGGGAATTTGAACAAGGCCATATTCCGGGCGCAATATCTTTTCCAATTCTCAACAACGAAGAAAGAAAATTGGTGGGTACTTGCTACAAACAAAATGGTCACCAAGCTGCTGTGGTGTTGGGTTATGAGTTGGTAGGTCCAAAATTTAAGCAGTTTGTGGCACATGCCTATAAAAATTTTGTTGGCCAAGAAATCTATATCCACTGTTGGCGCGGAGGCTTAAGGAGCCAAATTATGAGTAATTTACTTAGCTCGGCTGGTTTTAAGGTTCATTTAGTTAGAGGTGGTTACAAAACTTATAGGCAAGAAGTATTGAACTTTTTATCCAATGATTTTGAGTTTGAAGTATTAGGTGGATTAACTGGATCTGGGAAAACCTATGTATTGGATGAATTAGAGAGTAAGAGATCTCAGGTATTAAACATTGAAAGATTGGCTAACCACAAAGGATCTGCATTTGGATCCTTAGGTCAAAATCCACAACCAACCCAAGAGCATTTTGAAAATTTAATTTTTGAGGTATTGAGAAAATTCAATTTCGAAAAACCAGTTTGGGTGGAAGATGAAAGCCGATTAATTGGGTCACTGCAAGTTCCAACTCAAATATACCAAGGTATAAGAAATAGTTTTGTTTATTTTCTTGAATATTCTTTTGATGATAGGCTCGAACACATACTAAAGGAATATGGCTGTTTTGATAAAAACCTATTAATTGAACGAACCAAACAAATTAAAAAACGAATGGGTGATTTAATGAATAGAACAGCCATTGACGCTTTAGAAACGGGTGATTTAAGGACTTGGGCAGAAGTGGTTTTAGGCCATTACGACAAGCAGTATAGGTACGGATTTGGCTTACGTAAACCTGGTAACAGTAACAACATTAAACTTAAAAATGACGAACTAATTAAAGAGTTATTGGGTGTAAAAAAAGAAGCATAAAAAAAGATGGTGTTGTAATGAATGCCATTCTTGCTAATTTTTTGGTAAAAACTCTTAATACCTTTTTCCTTACAAATAGCGCGAATATGTTTATTTTTGCATAAAATATTTAATAACCACACCATGGCAGGAACAGAATTTTTTGGATCAGAAGAAAAAAAAGAAATCAATGATGTACTTGAAACAGGCGTCTTGTTTAGATTTAACCACGATGCACAAAGAAACAATATTTGGAAGGCACGCGAATTTGAAGCAGAGGTTGCTAAATTGGTTGGGGCAAAATATGCACATGCAGTAACTAGCGGAAGTACCGCTGTTTTATGTGCCCTAGCTGCCGCTGGTATTGGTGCTGGCGATGAAGTGATAGTTCCTCCTTTTACCTATATTGCTTCTGTAGAAGCAGTTATTTTTGCAGGTGCTTTGCCTGTGTTTGCCGAAATAGATGAAACCTTGTGCTTGAGTGCAGAAGGTATCAGAAAAGCAATAACACCTAAAACAAAAGCCATTCTATTGGTTCACATGTGCGGTCAAATGGCCCAAATGGATGAGATCATGGCCCTTGTTAAAGAACACAATTTAATATTGGTGGAAGATGCTGGTCAGGCCATGGCCGCTAGTTACAAGGGTGTATCAACCGGTTTGTTTGGTGTTACGGGTTGTTATAGTTTCGACTTCTTTAAAATTGCCACAGCAGGTGAAGGTGGAGTGATGGTTACCAATAGCGAAACGGCCTATAAATTGGCAGATTGTTTTTCAGATCATGGTCACGATCATATTGGCAATAACCGTGGAATGGAAAACCATCCCGTACTAGGTTTCAATTACCGCATCTCTGAATTACATGCAGCAGTTGGCTTAGCTCAAACCCGCAGAGTGCCTATGATTCGCACCTTAAATAACCAACACAAGAAAACCATGATGACAGAACTAGGCAAAATACCTGGTGTAAGCTTTGCAACTATTCCTGATCCTAATGGCGATTCTGCCACCTTCTTAAATATCCTTTTACCAAATACCGCAACTGCCATGCGCGCCGTTGAAGAGTTTAATAAAAATGGTGTCGCTGGTTTTAACTATTGGTTCACCAATATGTATCATTTTATTAATCAATGGAACCATATTAAAGAAGGTAAAGTTGCCGCTAAAACAAATGTTCAATTATTGGGTGCGCCGCAAGATTATATCAACATGGAGTTGCCAAAAACCCAAGAAACAATAGGTAGGTTAATTTCGTTTGGTATCAAAGCAAGTTGGACAGAAGCAGAGTTAAATGAATTATTAGCTAAAATGAGCAATAGCATCCAAGCTGCTTTGGTTCAAACCGCTTAAAAATTATAATAATGAGTCATAAGAATTTTAAATCAATAGAGAAAACGGTTTTTGGAAGAGGTAGTTTTAACCAACTTGCAGAAATTGTTGAACCCAAAAGATCGCTTAACAATAAGTACTTTGTTTATATTGTAGACAACTATTTTAAAGGTAAAGAACTTGAATCTAGGTTGCAACAAAAGCCCGAAGACACGATTTACTTTATTGATGTAGATCCGCATGAACCAACCACCGAACAAATAGATCAATTGCGCGATGAAATTTTGGCTCAAAAAGGATTGCCTGCTGGCTTAATTGGTATTGGTGGTGGAAGCATCATGGATATTGCCAAAGCCTTAGCCCTCATGCTTTGCAATGAAGGTCCATCGCAACAATACCAAGGTTTGAACCTAATAAAAAAGCCAGGTGTATACCATTTAGGTGTGCCAACAATATCAGGTACTGGCGCAGAATGTAGCATGACCGCCGTATTAACTGGTCCTGAGAAAAAGTTGGGTTTAAAATGCGATTGGACCATTTTCGACCAAGTTATTTTAGATTCAGAATTAACCAAAACCGTACCCGTTGATAAGTGGTTTTATACTGGCATGGATACTTTTATTCATTGCATAGAAAGTAGAGACGGCATACTAAATAACGCATACAGCATGGCTTATGGTGAGCAATCATTGAAGCTTTGTAAAGATATTTATCTAAGTGATAATGCTGGTCAATCTCCAGAAAACGACGACAAATTAATGGTTGCATCCTTAATGGGTGGCTTGAGCCTAACCTATTCGGAAGTGGGAGTTTGCCACGCCTTGAGTTATGGCTTGAGCAAAATATTTGGCGAAAAACATTGTTATGCAAATTGCTTGGCCTTTCAACACCTAGGCGATTTCTATCCAGAAGGGGTGAAGGAATTTAAAACCATGCTAGCAAAACACAACATCACCTTGCCTACTGGTTTAAGTGCCAATTGGACCGATGCAGAAATTACTGCAATGGCCCATGTAGCCTATAACTTGCCGCACATGTGGAACCACGCTTTAGGAACAGATTGGAAAGAAAAAATGACCATAGAGCGCATAGAAGGATTGTTTAGGAGGTTATAGTTTAATTCAATAAATTTGTATTATGACATATGAGGTTGAAATAAATGAAAATTCAGAAATGGGCAAGAAGATATTCTCTTTTTTGAATGATTTAGGTGTTCCATTTAAACCAAAAACTGGTATTTTGGAAGAACAAAAATATTTGTTGAATGAAAGCTTAAATGAATTTGCTGAGAGTAAAGTGAAACCTCAAGAAGAAGTAATAGCTAAATTTAAAGAATGGCAAAAGTCGAAATAATTTGGACAGATAAAGCCACTTTAAGTTTGTTTCAAATTCTTGATTTTTATTTCAACCAAAATAATGATTTAAAATACGGAGAAAGGCTATTTGAAGGGATTATTAAACAAACCAAATTATTAATAAAGCAACCATTTCTTGGAAAAGAAACAGACCATTTTAACATAAGAGAGTTAGTAATTGGTAGAAATTCTATATTTTATTTGCCAATTCAATCACAAATAATAATACTACTGATTTGGGACAATCGACAAAATCCTTTAGTATTATTTGAATTATTAAAAGAAAAATAAATAGATCAAAACATGACAAAAATAGTAAAAGTAGGTAATATAGAAGCTGGTAGCGATGAGCTATTCTTGATTTCTGGACCTTGTGTGATAGAAGATGAAGCTATCATGATGAAAACAGCTGAGAAACTAAAAGAGGTTTCAGAAAAGTTAAACATCAAAATGATTTACAAATCATCTTTCCAAAAAGACAACCGCAGTAGTTTAAAATACTATGATGGACCGGGTTTGGATAAAGGCGTTAAAATATTAGCCAAAGTAAAAGAGCAGTTTGGCTTTCCATTGTTAACAGATATTCATTACCCAGATCAAGCTGCTGCTGCTGGCGAGGTTTGTGATGTATTGCAAATTCCAGCTTACTTGTGCATGCAATCAACTTTAATGGTGGCTGCTGCTAAAACAGGCAGGGTAATCAATATCAAACATGGTCAGTTTTTAGCGCCAGAAAACATGAAGCATCCTGTTCAAAAATGTATTGATTCTGGCAACGATCAAGTAATATTAACCGAAAGAGGATTTACCTTTGGTTACAACGACATGATTGTGGATCCTAGGAGTTTCTTTTTAATGAGACAAATAGGTTACCCTGTTGTTTTTGATATCACCCATGCTATTAGAAAATATGGTATCCCTAGTGCAGATGCCAAAGGAGGTGCCAGAGAATTTTTGCCTGTTTTAAGTAGGGCAGGGGTTGCTGCTGGAGTGGATGGCGTGTTTATTGAAACCCACCCAGATCCTGCCACCGCTCTGTGTGATGCAGCTTCACAATTGAGTGTATACGCTTTAGAGGAATTTTTAAAACCATTAATAGAATTGCACAATATTGAGGTGAGCTATCGCCCAAAAGCATAAATTTATAATTTAATATTGAAACATTTTTAACCTAAACCATGAAAAATAAACTCTTCTTACTCATTTGCCTTTTTATTTGCTCGCATGTTGCATTTGCGCAATACGAATCGCCTTACAAAAACGAATCTTCTTCAGTTTCATCTTCCGAAAATCCTAATTTCTACTTAGGCCTTGGAACAGGATTAAATTACAAAACAGGTGCTCTAGGTTTATCTTTGGCCTACAGAATGGCACCCAAAACCCTGGTTGAATTAAACATGGGCCTCGGTGGTTACGGTAGTAAAATTGGTTTAGGTGGGGTATTTAATGTTGTTGAAAAAGGTGCATGGTGCCCATCTTTATCCTTTTCTAGGGCATCTGGATTTTCCGATTTGTTAACCACAGTGGAGGTTGAAGTGCCAGGTTCTAATAATGCCGCAACCACCGAAACCAAAATCAACTTAAGCCCAATGTTTACACTAACGCCGGGTGTTCAAAGGCAGTTTATTTCGAAAAAGGGTAATCGTTTTGTTTTGGAATTTGGTTTCGCTATTCCTTTGAATACAGCCACACAAGAATTTGCGGAGAGTTTTGCAGAGGTTAATGGTGTTCAGATAGCAACTAGTCTTCTGAAATTTTCTAGTATCCAAAAAACCGCTTTTCAGGTATTGGATCCTGCAGGTTTAAGTCTCGGATTGTGTTATTATTTTGGGTTCAAACCGAAGAACTAAATGGCATAATTTAGGTTATTTTGGAATTAAAATTATTTTTGTGCCTTCGTTAAATTAAAGATTAATAGAATTATTAAACAAAAAATGGAATTATATTTAGATTCAGCCAACTTAAAAGAAATTGAAGAAGCCTTTAAATTAGGGTTCTTAAACGGTTTAACTACCACTCCAACTTTCATGCAGCGCGAAGGCATTACCGACGTGGATGCCATGATTGTAAAATTATCCAAAATAGTACCCGTGCTTCAAATTGAAGCTTTAGGAGATACTGCAGAGGATGTTTTGGCTGAGGCTAAAAGGCAATTGGCGTTAGGACTTGATCCTAAAAAAACAGTATTTAAAATTCCAGTTTCATTAGAAGGTGTGCGTGCTTGTAAAATGCTGCGCAACGAAGGTTTATTGGTAAATGTACACTTGGTTTATACCTTGCAACAAGCTTATATGGCCATGCATGCAGGTGCAACCTATGTTTGCCCACTTGTTGGTCGCTTACAAGATCAAGGTCATGATGCACTTGATTTAGTTGCCCAAATTGTAGATGCAGTAGATCACTATGGTTACGATACCAAAGTAATGTTCTCTTCAGTTCGTACCATGGAACATATCAGAAATGCCATCAACCTGGGTGTTCATACCATTACAGTTCCATTGAAAATTATGAAGCAGTTAACCGAAAATCATTTTACCACGGTTGGTACTGATCAGTTTATTCATGATACGCGTTTAATGACAGTTCGTGTAAAAGAGGCATTAAACGGGGTGAACCCAATCATTGATGCCAACACAAATTTAGCTGATGCCATTGTTAAAATGACTGAGTATGGATTTGGTGCTATTACAGTTGTAAATGCAGATGGTAGCCTAAAAGGTGTATTTACAGATGGCGATTTGCGCAGAAAGATACAATCGGAAGGGAGAGATGTATTGAGCAAAAACATTGGCGATTTTGAATACGGTAAAGCCATTTCAATTGAAGGCTCGGCCTTGTTAAATGAAGCAGCAGGCTTATTTAAATCAACCAAAGTAGATACTATTTTAGTAACAGATAACGGCAAGCCATTAGGCATGTTAGATATACAAGATCTAGAGGCATAATAGCATAGTGTTTTCTACAAAAAAAAGACTGCTACCATTAGCAGTCTTTTTTTTGCCTTTTTGTTATCAGTAAATTCCAAGTTATCTTGCCAAAAATATCACCTAAAGCATGAACCACACCGAATCTATATTTACTCAAATTGGGGGTGTATTTTGTACGCCTATTGCAGAACTTACTAATAAAATGAGTAAGATAAAAGCCTTTGTTTTTGATTGGGATGGTGTATTTAACAACGCTCAGAAAAATGAAAACAAAAGCAGTACCTTCAATGAGGCAGATAGTATGGGTACCAATATGCTTAGGTTCAGCCATTATTTATTGAACCAACAATTGCCTGCTACCGCAATTATTTCGGGCGAAAAAAATGAAATGGCTTTCTATTTTGCCGAACGCGAACATTTTGATGGCTGCTATTTTAAAGTGCCCAACAAAATAATTGCCTTGAACCACTTTTGTGAAAAGCACAATTTACAACTCAATGAGGTTGCCTATGTTTTTGATGATGTGCTCGATTTAAGCATTGCGGCCGTTTGTGGCATTAGAATTTTAATCAATAGAAAAGCAAATCCTTTGTTTAAAAATTACCTGGTTCAAAACAACTATGTAGATTACATAACGGGACACGAAAGTGGCAATTTTGCAGTAAGAGAAACCACCGAAATGCTCATGGGATTAAATGATAACTACAACCAATGTATGGACAATCGCAAGGATTTTAGTCTAGTATATATGGATTACTTGGCTTTGCGACAAGCCGCGCCAACAGGTTTTTACACCATTGAATCAAACGAGGTGGTAGAAAAGAAATAAGGTATTTTAACTATATCTTTTTAAATAATCGAAAGTTACTTGTTGCGAACTTTGGTTATTTCCATTTAGATTTTGATGGACATAATGAATGTCGTTGATGCCATCAATTTTTCTGGCTTTCAGTTGATCATTCCATTGTATATCAAAAATATCAGCTAATATCTTTTGATTGTCTTTTGCATAAACAGGGAAGCCAACTTCTATTCTACTCATCAAATTTCTACTCATCCAATCTGCAGAAGCCAAATATATTTTTTCATCACCTCCATTGCAAAACATATATAACCTAGCATGTTCCAAAAACCGATCAATGATACTGATGATCTCTATGTTTTCGCTGCTATTAGGCACTCCAGGAACCAAACAACAAATTCCTCTAATGATTAATTGAATTTTTACACCTGCATTACTTGCATCATACAATTTTTTGATGATATCTGTATCCACCAATGAATTCATTTT
>CAMCJW010000006.1 GCA_945875195.1 Chitinophaga pinensis
TAAATTTAAAAGTTCAAATTCTTTCGGTTTACAACAATGAATTAAAGAAACGTACAACTACAGGTAGTATGGTTGGGGTGTTTTCAATGGGGAAAATGACATTTGATATTGAAATGACCTTGGGTGCTAGTACCCTATTTACAGCTTATTGGAAAACAGATGTAAGTGGTGGAATTACATTAACAGAGTTTGCTAATCAAATAGGAATTCCTTCTTGGCATATTGCCATGCCATCTCAGTTTCAGGTAAAGTTAGTTCAAATGTCGTTGCAAGTGGATTTAAAGAACGACACAGTGGCTTTCACTGCGCTCACAGAAAAACAGCAAGAAGTGTTTTTTGTGGCAGGTAAGCAAAATGGTACTTGGGGTTTTTACGCTGGCTTATTTTTACCTCATAAAAGCACATTAAATAAACTGCCCACAGTAGGCAAATATTTGGGTGCTTTTGGAGATATTACTGTGGATGATGTATTGATACTGGTTTCTACCATGACCGCAAACAATGTAAACTTAGCCAGCTTAGGTTTACCAGCCTTGAAAGACAATTCTGGTCAAATGGGTGTGGGAGGTCCAAATATTACAAGGGCCAAGCCAGCAGGTTTTAGAGGAGGTACCTTGTCACAAGTAGGATATAACTATTTAAATTTATATCCAGGAGCAATGATTGGGTTTGAGCTTCAACTAAACAGCAAGCCAACCTCTCCATTAGGTAGATTTGGTTCAGTAGCAAAAAAAGACAAGTTATTTTTTATTTGTGAATTAGCTGACCCGTTATCAAAATCATATATAGAGGCATCATTGGGATTGAGTTTTACACTCAACTTTGGGTCAAAGAAAATGATTTTGAATAACCCTGTGGTAAAGCTCAATCTACAAATGGCGGTATCACTCATTGGTCAATTTAATATGCCAATGGGTTCAGGCAGTTCTCTGCTTGTTGAACCAATATTTTCAATTTCTGAAGAATCAATGGATTTTGCCATAAACATTGATGCCGATTCGAATAACAATTTTAAAGGATTACCATTTGGATTAAAGGGTTTATTGTTAGATAAAATTGGATTAGAATTTGGATTGGAATTCGATACAATGGCCCCAGAGCTTGGTTTTACAGGTGATTTTCATATAATCAATCAATCGGCTGATTCCGACGATTTTGGTATTGTTGTTTCATTAGATGGCGAGATACCAAATATTGATTATTTCAGTTGTTATATCAGTCAATTAAGTATCAGAGAATTCTTAGTAGCCTATTCTGGAAACCCTAATCCTTCTTATCCTGCTGCATTTGATGTGGTTCAGGCCAATGATATCAGTTTGTTTTGGTGCGATAACCCAGTTGTATTACCAGATTCAACTTCTGTTATGCCAGGTTTTGGATTCAATGGAAACCTACAAATCTTCAATTTTTTTGCAAATGCCAACTTGCACATAGACTCATCTGGTTCATTTGGTGGACGTGCTCAATTTTCTCCAATAGATTGGGGAATGTTAACGCTTAAAGGCGATGGCACTGCGGTGAATATAAAGCAAAATTTAGTAAACGGAAATTGGATACCTGCACAAGCACCCAAACCCGGTGATAAAAACACCTACCCAACACGAACACATACAGTAGTGCCAGCTGGTGGAGCGATTGCTGAATTTAGTGACCAGGGACCCAATTATTTGAACATAGATTTTGATTTTACTTTGTTTAAATTTATAGAAACCAGTCTTCAGGTTGAATTAACGAAACAAGGTTTTTCCTTTGATTTTAATTACCATACAGGTGATTTATTCAAAGCAGATTTAAATTGTTCTATTTCAGGAGATGGATTTAGTGCAGGGGCAGATGCAGCTATCAAGCTTGATTTTACTATTCCACCTTTTAATCTTTTATTGATTCCAATTCCGGAAATAAAGCTAGATGCTAGCCTAAAAGCCAATTTCAATATTGCTATCAGTAAAACTAGCTTTTCATTGGATATAAATGGTAGTTTTGAATTTGATGGACATTCACTCAATTTGCCTTCACTAAACATAAGCGTTGAGTTTAGCACCATTGCAGATTTAATAAAAAAGATAGCCAAGCAAATTGTCGACAATGTTGCAAAAATATTCAAGCAAGTTTTTGATGAGCTAACAGGGTTCCTCAACAAAGGGTTTCAAGATGTTAAGAAATTTGCAGACCACGTAGGTCAAGAAATAGATCATTTGGGAGGCGAAATTGACGATTTTGGAAAAAACGTTTTGAATAACCTAACTAATTTTAGTGAACATGCTTGGAGTGATATTGAGTCTGGTGCCAAGGAATTTGGAGAGAATTTATTGCATGGCATAGAAAATTTTGGAGAAGATTTGGGTAACGATTTAAAAAAGGGGTTTGATGATGTCAAATCGTTTTTTGGAAATGTTGGAAGTTGGTTTGAAGAGCATTTTGAACATGCGAAATATGAGCGCGAGCAAGAACATATTCAGCGAGTTCAAAACGATTTAGCTATTTATAAAATTATGCAATACACAGCCCAAACAAAGAGTACTGTTCAAGAAAGTGATAACCAATTATCTCAATTATTGGGAAGTATAGGAAAAAGTTCGAGGGATGGGTTGAACGATCTATATGCTATGCGTAAAAATTTTGAATCAGCTCAAGTAAATACTGATGCCCAAATATACCTAATGGCTCAAATGATGCAAAACCAGGAACAAGCAATTAAAAAATCCATGTTAGCAAATGGCAATATGGCTATGGAGCGAGCATCTTTAAATTTTATGCTAACTATTGAATTGTGTTTGATTAATCAATATGGGGCAGGAACGGCAAGCGACTCCCTCAAAGATTTTTTACAAACAAATTTTGATTTTGTTTATAACCAGATTTCCAATGTATTTACAAGTAATGGTGGGAGTGCCGTTACTGCCCAAATTTCAGACGTATCCAATAGCATATCTGATATTTATAGCGTTTTTAGTAATTCAATTTATTCAGCTGTTGAAGAAGCATAATGAAAGAGCAAAGAAATATAAACACTGTATATAAGTTAATACAGTTTAATGGAGTTGATACATTTTTAAGTATTGATCAACAAATTAATTTCGCCCCCACCAAAGGTTTTATAATAGATTTTTGGATGAAGCCTGAATTAAAAAAATCAAACTCAACCGTCTTTTATTGTAATACTATTTATGGAAACTTTCCAATTACTATTGGGTTTATTTCTAATTTATTTCAAGCAAATGTGAATGGTAGTTCTTTTCCTTTACAATTAGATTCTTTTTTTACCAGTTGGAATCACTTCGCCTTTTTTTATGATCCAGTTAGGTCTATAGCAGGGTGGTATATAAATGGAATGCCAAATATTTTCAGTCAACTTTCTTTAAACAATTTTTCTGCTCAAACTATTACTATTGGATGTGCAAATGGAGACTCTTTTTTTAAAGGCAATTTAGCCTTGTTTCGCCTTTGGTCTGCTTATGACAGTCCAAGAGAAATTTCTAAACTTTGCCATTCCTATTACACAGAAAAATGCGAGGATCTATTTTTGCAATTGGAATTGGTAAATGGAATGGATTCAAATGCAGCTGTGAATTCAGGCAATTGGTTCACACCACAATTTGATGGAGCACCTAATTTTAATTTAAAGGGTACTTCTAAGTGGGTAGATTGTGTTATTCCTTTTTCGGGAATGATTACCGAAAAAGTATTGCAAATACCTGAAGGTGCCATGTATAATTTTATGGTTCAATCTGGCTTTACAAAAGATACTACCGATTTCACCATAGAGTTTTGGTTCTGTCCTCTGCAATATGGTAATCGATCCTTGTTACAATTAAACCAAATGAAAAGTTTCCCTCAAATGACAATTGAAATAATTAAGGAGGGTGGTTTTGGTCTAGTTTATACTGTTAAGGGAAGTAGTGTAAAGTCTAAGGTGGTTATTTGGGATTACGATTGGCATCATATTTCATTGAAGTTTAATTCAAAAACCAATACACTAGAAACTTATCGCGACAATGAATTATTTGATAGCCACAATTTATTAACTTTTGACAACAGTAATTTTGAACAAAGCAATTACTCCAACATTTTTTCAATGTTTTATGGGGGCGGAATTTCCTTGCAATTTTCTGAGTTGCGGTTTTGGAATAAATATCTTTCAAAAGAAGATGAACAGCGTTTATCAAATTGCAGGGTAGCTTTAAATGAACCTGGCCTGTGCGGTTATTTTCCATTCAGTGATAACGCTATTAATTGGTCAAATAATTATTTAGGAATTGGAACCATTATCAACAACTCAAATCAAGGAAGTTTGGTTGAACCTAAAAATGGTCAGTTTTCAACAGCTTTTTTGAAAAACTGTTTTAATTTTAATGGAACAAGTTCCCAATTAAATTTTTATTCATATGCTTTTGCTAGTTACAATGCTTTTTCAATTGATTTATGGGTAAGCAGATCAAGGTTTGATGTGAGTGAAGTAGTGTTTGATTCTAGTATTATTAAGGTTGCATTTGCCGCCACTAATGAAATGGTTGTTTGGGTAAATAATACCAATATTCAGTTTGCATTTCCAATGCCATATAAGAATAGTAATTGGTACAATTGGGCCTTTACCTTGAATAAGGATTCAGGTAATTTAGGGTGTTACTTCAATGGCGATTTAATCTTTTCTGCAAAGATAAATGGCATAGCCCAACTGAATGGATTTGCGTTGGGGTCAGAAATAAATGGCGGACAAAAATTTCAAGGCGCAATTGGAAATTTGTCTATTTGGAATAAGGAGCTTTTACAAGATGAAGTTATCAGCAATTCACACAAAAGACTAACAGGATTAGAACCCGGGTTGTTGCATTATTATACTTTCGACAATTTTGATAATCAACTTGTGGTTGATGAGTGTAAACGTGCAAGTTTGACTGGTTTAACTTCTGGATTGGTTGGGCCCGGAAACGTTGTTGTGCCTAACTTTATTGGGCAAGTTCCTAAAATGAAATTTGCTGCCAAAAAAGCCATTAACAACAAATATTTAGAAGAAATAAAAATTGCAAAGGACAATTTAAATAAGGCTGTTCTTCTGCACGAAGTGAAAATTAAAACTATATTTTATAATGTAGAACAAAAATTAACAACTGCAATTCCTGAATTGTTAACCTTGGGTTATAATGATTCGCTTTTACGAGTGGTTAACAGAAACATTGATTTTAAATCTAGTATTCAATTGCCAGAATTTGCCAAAAAGGGTAGCCCTTTTATAGATCCGATTGCTGGCAAAATAGTTAGTATTGAACCTAGGGATAAAATTGTGACTGCAAAATTTCCAACTAAATCTGCATTTTATGTACCTGAATTTAGTAAAAAGCTTTTAATAGATAATACCAGTTTCGAAATTGCCTTTTTTGTGAGATTTGATGACCCAAATGCTGCGAATTATTTAGGAAGTTTCGGACCTGAGGCGGATAGTCAAGGTTTTCAAGTAAATTATCAAGCAGATGGAAGATTATATTTTGGCACTCCTGGCAATAACGCCATTTCCATGCCTTTTGATAAACACAATAGGTGGCAATACATAAGAATACAATATAATCACCAAAATAGGGGTATTACTTTTTTACAAGATGCTGGTATAAGAGGTACTTATTATATTCAAAAACCTTTGGTTACCACATCAATTTTTCCAGCAAATGTATCTATAGGATATAACTTTAATAGAAACAATCTTCTAACGGGTCAAATGGGTGGTGTATACATTTTTAAAGAAAATACAGATATAAGGGTTTTGCAACGTGTAACATTGGGCTTTGGTAATTTTCCTGAAATTAAATTAGTAGCTTATTGGAAATTATACATTAAACAAGGCGAGAATGCCTTTTTCCTGCTTTTAGATAGCAATAACTATTTTTACACTTACTACATTGACTCTGGTGGTTTTGAGGAAGGTCCTATTAAACTGCCTCCGCCATACAGCTATGCCATAGAGTTTAGAGGCTATAACAGTTACCTTAATTTGAATAAAATACAGGTTTCTGACAATTGCAATATTGGAATGAGTTTTATGATGAAATATCAAAAACTCAAAAGGAGAGCATGTGTTTTTAATTCGTTAAATGATAGTGGAAGTTCCGAATGTTCTATTCAGGTGAATGAAAAGGATGATGTTGAATTTATTTATTTGGGACAAGTATTTACCATCAGCTCAGAGAAATATAACAAAAGTTGGAATGAGTGGCATATTACTTTAAACAATAGTACCCGTCAGCTGAAAATATTCATCAACCAATTGCTTGTGTTGGAAACTGGTGTATCAAATATTTTGGAGTTGAACAGAAATAATGCCTATCTAGGTTGTGATAAGCCAAATGGGTCTGCTGGGTTTATAGGGTTAATTTCAGGGTTTAAAATATATACCAAGAATGTCTTTAATATTCCAATGAACAATCAGTGGTTTAATGCCATTAATGGTCGATTCGGGAGTGATGTTGTTATCTTTGATTTACCTTTTAGAGATACGATAGATATTGGCTATAATAGAGACCTCATAAACTATGCTTACGATGTGCAGAAGGGCAGTCTATGTCAGTTAGTAAATTGCACTTGGAGATTTGATGTAAATGTTGGGCAATCTGTGGTTGTGGTTCAATCAGATTTCAAAAATAACATTACTCGCACATTGTTACCTTTTAGTACAGGTATTCAAACTGCTAATTATACTAATGAACAAAGTGTAGTGGGCCTGAATATAGCTAACTTAAAAGGTAAGTTTGGATTTGTGGGGGGTATAATTTTTGATTTTGATATTATGGGTGAATTTTATAGTTTGATATACCAAGGTCAGGTTGGATACAATTTAACCATAGATTCTGCAAACGATAGAATTCGTATAAATAATAACCAATTTGTTTTTTATAAGCAGCGCACAATTACTGGTATTAATGACAATTGGGGTATTAGTTTTGAACCAAAATTGATACCAGAACTCAACCAAACTGAGGAGCTTATTTTAGATTATTCTCCTTCTTTTAATTCTTGTCTAGTTGCACAAAACAGAAGTCTCTATTTTTTTCAAGGGTACTCAAAAATTTCTAAAATTGAATTGAATGAAAAAATAATGGGAATTGCCACACTTCCGCAGGGCTCTGTTTTCCTTGTTTACCTGCAAAATGGAGAAATATATGCGTACGATATTAATACAAGGATTTTGTCTTTTGAAGCCAAAGGTGAACCTACAAATACCAAACTTAGGCAGTTTTTTGCCATTGACAATAACCGCAGAGTAGATGAAAAAATAAAGTTAGGCCTGCTCCAAAAGAAAGAGCAGTTGTTGGCCCTGAACCGAAAATTGGCACTAACCAAGGCAAAATACCTTACCCAATTGGAACAATCAATTATAGAACGACAAAAGGTAGACGATAGAATAAATGCCTATTTGGATGGTGAAAACCAAAAAGCTGTAAATGCCAGAGATTTTGAAAGGCGAAAAATACAAGTGGAAATCAAAGCTTACCAAGATAAGATTGCCGAAAAAGCTGCAGAACAAAGAAGGATCAAAAAAGAACTTGAAGATGAACTTAATAATTCAATTGATAAAATTAACAATTCTTATGATGCAATCGTTGCCAAAGCTGGTAGAATGCAAGGAATTACCGAGTACCTGCTGACAAGTTTTCCTTATGAATCTGTAGTTCTTACAAAAGAAGAAGCGAAAATAATTAGAAATGAGTAGCTGTTTTTGTAATAAATTGACATTGGGTTTTGTAGAAGAAAAATAATGCTAAGGTATTTATATTGGTGTTACATCAGCGTTTAAATGTGAATTGAATTAGCTTGCCTGAACAACATACAGCCGTTTTTGAGTACTTATTTTACAAAGGCATATTGAATTATATTAGCACCCATTTGTAGTGCTTGTTGTCTGGTTGCTTCTGGGTCGTTGTATATTTCTTTATCTTCCCAGCCATTCCCTAAATCGCATTCGAAGCTATAAAAGCAAACCAGTCTGCCTTCATAGATGAGTCCAAATCCTTGTGGCGATTTACCATCGTGCTCATGTACTTTTGGTAAGCCATTGCTAAAATTATAAGCCTGATGATAGATTGGATGATTGAAAGGTAGTTCTACAAAACTTAATTCGGGAAATACTTTTTTCATCTCTCTTCTAAAGTATTTATCCAAACCATAGTTGTCATCGGCATGCAGAAAGCCTCCAGCAATTAAATAGTTCCTCAGATTTTTTGCCTCTTGATCGCTCAAAACAATGTTTCCATGGCCTGTTAAATGAATAAAAGGGTAGTTAAATAATTCATTGCTCCCAACTTCAACTACCTCTTCTTCTGGGTTAATATTCATGTCTAAATTTCTATTGCAAAACGCAATCAAATTTGGTAAGGATGTTTTATTGGCATACCAATCTCCGCCACCATTGTATTTTAATTTTGCAATTTTTAGGCTTGGAGGAGAAAAGGAAAGAAAACTTATTGAAAAAATGAGTAAAAGAATGTTGCGTATAATCTTCATGGTTACAAATATGAGCGCTTTTGCTATTTTTTTGACAATAAAAAAAGTCAAGGGATAAAAATATTCACATTGAGCCAATTGAGATTGGAAACCTTGTGCTTAAACCTAAAGTGTAATTAAATTCAACAGTAACTTATTACTTTGTCTTTTTTAAGGGTTAAGCGCAAAGGCACATACACCATATATTGCAGCTGTTTCTGTGCGTAAAATGTTTGGGCCAAGAGAGGTCGGTTTGAACCCACATTTTAATGCGAGATCAATTTCTGATGTACTAAAATCTCCTTCTGGTCCAATCAAAAGTAGATTTGGTTGCTTAGTAGCAGATTGAATTTGTTTTGAAATTGATTCTGTTTGAGCAGTTGGACACCAAGCTATCCATTTATGAGTAGCTGGCTGAACTTGGCTCAGAAAGTCGGGAAATTTTAGGATTTGGTGGATTTTTGGTAAGTAATATTGCTTACTTTGTTTAATAGCTGAAATGGCAATTTTTTCGCAACGGTCCAAATTAATTTTAGCTCTTTCTGTATTATCTGTTTCAATAAAGCTAATTTCATCTACACCAATTTCAATAGCCTTTTCGAGCATCCATTCTATGCGTTCAAAATTTTTGGTTGGGGCAATTGCTAAGTGTAAGTGATAATTTCTATTGGGTAGGTGCTTAATTCTGCGAATGATTTCACCAGTACATTTTTTAGGGTGGTCGTCTAAAATGGTAGCTATTGCTTCAGTTCCTTTTCCATCTATTAATGTGAGTGTGTCCCCATTTTTTTTCCTAAGAACCCTTATGCAATGTTTCGACTCTTCTTCGGAAAAGGTAAAGGTATTTGAGTCTAGGTTTGGGAGGAAGAATAATTGCATGTTAATTGTTCCAAGTTTTAACTAGTTGATGTATAACTACCATTAGTCCAATGAGGGAAAGGGCAAAGGCAATCAGAAAGAGGTGCAATTCACCTTCACTTCTTATATCAAATACTCCTGCCTCTTGTTTATTCAAAGCATAGAGTATGTTAGGAGAATGGTTGGGGTAGGAAACAAAGTAATGATTGGCAAGTTTATTGGCGGTGATAATAAAAAATAAAAGAAATAACCCACCTAATACCATGAGGTTAAGTGAAAATAAAAAGTCGGGGTCTTTTTTTTCGTTATTTTTTAGTACCATGTAATGAGGAATGAACAAAAATAAAAAAGAGACACCCAAATGAGTGTCTCTTTCCTAAAAAGTATTGAACAAGTGTTATGCTTGTTGTGTTGCTTTTGGTGCAGATGCTAAAATTTCAGCATCCACGCCATTGGCGTATTGTTCAAAATTCTTCACAAACATATTGGCTAATTTATTTGCTTGGGCGTCGTATGCATTTTTATCGGCCCAAGTATTGCGAGGGTTTAATAATTCTGCCGGAACATTAGGACAAGAAACAGGCATTTGATAGCCAAAAATTGGATGAGCTTCAAAAGCTACGTTGTTTAAATCGCCATTCAGTGCTGCGGTAATCATTGCACGGGTTAAAGGTAATTTCATTCTTGAACCAACGCCATAAGCGCCACCAGACCAGCCAGTATTGATTAACCAAACATTTACATTTGGATTTGCCTTCAACTTTTCGCCCAACATTTTAGCATATTTACCTGGGTGTAAAGGTAAAAATGCTTTTCCAAAGCAGGCCGAAAAAGTTGCTTGAGGCTCAGTAACACCAGCTTCTGTGCCGGCTACTTTTGCGGTATAACCACTAATAAAGCTGTACATAGCTTGGCCAGCACTTAACTTGGATATTGGCGGTAAAACACCAAATGCATCGGCAGTTAAGAAGAAAATATTTTCAGGTACTTTACCTACAGAAGGAATGGCAATATTATCAATTGCATAAATAGGATAAGCAACACGGGTATTCTCAGTAACCTTGATATTGGTATAATCTACAGTTGAAGTACCTGGAATAAAGCGAGTATTTTCTAATAAGGCACCAAATTTAATGGCATTGAAAATTTGTGGTTCTTTTTCTTGAGTAAGGTCAACACATTTTGCATAGCAACCCCCTTCAAAATTGAAAACACTGTCATCTGCCCAACCATGTTCATCATCGCCAATCAACTTGCGATCTGGATCGGCACTCAAGGTTGTTTTACCTGTACCAGATAAACCAAAGAAAATCGCGGTATCGCCTTTTTTACCAATATTGGCAGAGCAATGCATTGAAAGGGTGTTTCTTTCTTCTGGTAGTATATAATTTAAAACGGTGAAAATACCTTTTTTCATTTCTCCGGTATAGCCGCTACCACCAACTAATATGATTTTTCTTGTGAAATCAATAATCGAGAAATTATGCTGACGTGTTCCGTCTTCAGCAGCAACAGCTTTAAAACTAGGCGCATTTAGGATCAGCCATTCTGGTTCAAAGTTTTTCACTTCCTCCTCGGTAGGGCGTAAAAACAAGTTGTAACAAAATAAATTGTGGTAAGCTGTTTCGTTAACAACTCTCACATTTAATTTGTAACGCTCATCAGCACAAGCATATGAATCTCTAACATACACAGGTTTTCCTGCATAATGTTTGATTACCTTTTCTAACAATGCTTCAAATTTACTAGGTTCAAACTTAAAGTTTACATCTCCCCACCAAACAGTGTTTTCTGTTTTGGCATCACAAACGGTAAATTTGTCTTTTGGCGACCTGCCCGTAAATTCACCAGTATCAGCCATTAAGGCACCAGTGTCGTTTAAAGTACCCTCCCCATTAATTAGCGCATGTTTCACTAATTCGGCAGGCGAAAGGTTCAAATGTGCAGCAGATGCACTCTTCATTAAATTTTCAGAGATATCTTTGTTTATCATAATCAGGTGATTGTATAATTTACGTTCAGCAAAAATAAGATTTTGTTTTGGATCGCAAAATGCATTTTTTCCATTTACAATTTTTAACAGCGAATGTGTAAAAAAAAATAATGAAATCTAAACATTAAATTTTATTTTTCCCCGAACAGTAAAACTTATAACCATTTTACTTGTTTTTAATGTCTTATGTTGAAAAAACAAATCATTGGTTTACTTGAAGCGTTTGCAACCGCATCCAATTGTCAATTGGATCATTTCAATTTGCACGAAAATAAATTTCGTTACGAGGATGAAATTGGGAATGATTTTTCGGTCTTTTTTAATAAACTGAAAGACGCTGCTGATTTTGCTCAGTTCGATTTTCAAGTGAGGGTTATAAATGAGTCTGATTTTAAATCGCTTTTGGGCTCCTTGGATTTTCCGATTATTGCCTTTCATGCTGGTTCAAAAGAATTAAAGCCAATTCTTTTTAAACACATCAGTTCAAAAAAAGGTGTAGAGGTAGTTTTTGATATTGAAGCTCCACTATCTGTAGAAAGTTTTGTAAATAACGATAAGCTCTTAAACTCAATAAAACGTTATGGCGAATTAGGTGCAGACAATTCATTTGTATTGAACCAAGGTGAACCTATGTTGGAGGCCGACAAAAATAATATTGTATTTTTAACTGGATTTAAAATTACCAATAATTTGAAATTGGAATCAGGAGAAAAGCCCACGCCCATGCAAAGGTTAATTCATTTGTTAAAGGCAGAAAAAAAAGATGTTTATACCATCTACTTTTTTGCAATCATGATAGCACTGGTAAATTTAACGCTTCCATTAGGAATACAAGCTATTGTAGGTTTAATGAGTGGTGGATTACTTTTAGAAAGTGTATTTGTTTTAATGGTATTGGTGGTAATGGCTACCGCGGTTGCCGGTTGGTTGCAGGTTAAGCAATTGAGTATTGTTGAGATTTTGCAACAGCGTTTATTTGCCAAAACAGCGTTTGATTTTGCGTATAGAATTCCAAAATTGAAAGTGGAAGCTATGGGTAATCATTATATGCCAGAATTAATCAATAGGTTTTTTGATGTTTTAAATGTTCAAAAATCATTACCCAAAATACTGGTTGATTTTACCTCTGCTATCATTCAAATTTTGTTTGGTTTATTGTTGTTATCTTTTTATCATCCTTATTTTATTTTGTTTGGGTTAGTGGTGTTACTTAGCATTACACTGGTGTTTTACCTAACAAGTAAAAAGGGATTAGAAACAAGTATTTATGAATCTAAATACAAATACCAAGTAGTTTATTGGCTAGAGGAATTGGGAAGGTCTATTCAATCATTTAAATTAGCAGGAATTGCAAGTTTGCCTATTAAAAAAGTAGATAGGTTATTAGAGAAATATATTTCCTACAGAAAAAAGCATTTCAGTATTTTGGTAACGCAGTTTTCTGCTATTATAGCTTTCAAAACCATTATTACCGCAGGTTTGCTCATTCTTGGTGGTGCATTGGTTTTTCAAGAGCAAATTAATCTAGGTCAGTTTGTTGCTTCCGAAATCATTATTGTTTTGGTTATAAACTCGGTAGAAAAATTAATAAGTACCATTTCTGTAATTTATGATATGCTCACGGCTCTAGATAAGATTGGTCAGGTTACTGATGCCGAAATAGAAAATAATGCAGGTAGAGAAGTAGGTGATATCAATATTGAAAATGAATTTCAATTAGAAATTTCTAATTTATCTTATAAATACCCAGAGGCAAAAGATTATTGTTACAAAGGAGTTAGCTTCACCATTAATAAAGGTGAAAAAGTATGTATAACAGGGTACAATGATTCTGGTAAAACAACTTTGGTTAAAACGGTTGTTGGCTTGTTTCATCTGTACGAAGGGTTAATTAAGTTAAACGGAATTTCAATAAGAGAGTTAAACATAGATAGTTATAGAAGTATCATTGGCGATAATTTAAATCTTTCCGACGTTTTTGAGGGTACAATTGAGGAGAATATCACTTTAGGGAGAAGTGGTATTTTACTCCGAGATATCATCAAGTCTATTCAATTGGCAGGTTTAGAGAAATTTGTTGCTAGTCTCAAAGAAGGCTTGCAATCGCAGGTTCAGCCAGAAGGCAAAAATTTTCCAAGTAATATTGTTAAAAAAATATTATTAGCTAGAAGTTTCGTTTTGAACCCAAATTTATTAGTAATAGATGAATTCTTTCACAATGTGCAATCTCAAGATAAGATTGATTTACTTCAAAACTTATTCAAAGGCGATTATGCCATGTTAATAGTTAGTAGCATTCCACAAATAATGGAGCGATGCGATAAAATAATTGTCATGCAGGATGGAGCAATTATTGATCAAGGTACTTATGCCGAATTAGAGAAAAGAAAGTCGTTGCCTTTTGCTTAATTAATTAACTATGCACTACAAAGAAGATAACAAGTTGAATACAGATCCTTTATATACCATGCGTTTGGTAAATACACCGCGTAAGTTTACCATTATTAGAAATTGGTTAATAGGTACCTTTTTGTTTTTATTATTATGTTTGTTTTTGCCTTGGCAACAAAGTGTTCAAGGTAAAGGTAAGGTTATACCCTTAAGGCCCGAAGATAGGCCGCAAGTTATACCTTCAATTATAGCTGGAAGAATAGACAGGTGGTTGGTTCAAGAAGGACAATACGTAAAAAAAGGAGATACTATTTGTGTAATTTCAGAGGTAAAAGATAAGTTTTTTGACCCAAAATTAATCAATAGAACCAGCGCGCAAATTGGTAATAAGCAGGATGCAATTATTGCTAAAAGAGAGAAAATTCAGGCCAATGAAAGGCAGGTTGTTGCCTTACAAGATGGACTGAAGTTTAAGCTACAGCAATCACGCAATAAGGTTAAACAAATGCGTTTTAAAGTTGCTGGGGAAAAGGCAGCGCTTGAATCGGCAAAAATTAATGCTAAGCTGGCCCAAGACCAATATGAGCGTTTAGATGCCTTGTTTAAGAAAGGACTTGCGTCACTTACCGAATTGCAAAATAGAAATAGTAAAACACAAGAGGCATTAGCTAAGATGGTTGAATCTGAGAATAAATATAACTCGGTTCAAAACGAATTGATTAATTCTGAAATAGAATTAAATTCTGTGGAAGCTGATTATATTGATAAAATTTCCAAAGCAGAATCTGCCATTAATGAAACTGTTGGAGAGTTATTTGAGAGTCAGGCTGAGGTTTCAAAGATGCAGGTTGAACTATCAAACTTGGAGCTAAGATCAGGTTTCTATGTAATCAGAGCGCCTCAAAATGGATATATTGCCAAAGCCATGAAATCTGGTTTAGGGGAATTAATTAAAGAAGGAGAGGATTTGGTAAGTATTGTGCCCTCTGAGGCCCGCATGGCTGCAGAATTGTATGTTAGGGCTATGGATTTACCATTAATGGAAATTGGCGTTCCTGTGCGCATTCAATTTGATGGATGGCCTGCCTTGGTTTTTTCTGGTTGGCCAAATGTAGGAGTTGGAACTTTCGGAGGTATTGTGCAAGCAGTTGATAGAGTTAATAGCAGCAATGGGTTGTTTAGGGTTTTGGTAGTGCCTGATCCAAATGATGAAGGATGGCCAGACTTGGTGAGAGCGGGTGGTGGTATTTATGGTTGGGCCATGCTAAAAAATGTACAAGTATGGTATGAGTTATGGCGTCAGTTTAATGGTTTTCCGCCCGATTTTATTAGAGATTTATCAGGTAATGAAGTAAAGAAGAAATAGGCATGATCATTAAAAGAAACTGGACGTTTGCTTACTTAAATATAATTGTTTTATTGATTTCATTTCCAGCATTTGCTCAGGATACTACGCGATTAATGTTCAATGATTTTTATGATCAAATCATCAAATACCACCCGATAGCAAAACAAGCATACTTATTGCCCGAAATGGCAAAAGCAGAGTTAAGAAGTGCGAGGGGAGCATTTGATCCGGTTATCTCTGCAAACTATGATACCAAGAAAACGAAAGGAGAAAATTCATATACTTATATTGAACCTCAAATTAAAGTCCCTACTCTAATTGGTATTGATTTTAAAGGAGGCTTGGATCAAAACGATGGCTTTTCTGTAAGTTCGGAAAAAGGAAAATTTGATCCAATTACTGGAGGTACCCAGAATGTTCAATACCAATTGTTTTATGCTGGCGTTTCGGTTCCTGTATTGAGGGGTTTGCTTACAGATGTTAGAAGAAATCAATTGCGCCAGGCCCAATTGTTAAAAGGCTTGAACGAAGCTGAGCAAGTAAGTCAAATAAATAAGTTATTGCTTTCTGCAGCCAAAGTTTATTGGGATTGGCAACAAAGTTATGCTCAGTTTGAATTAACCAAAGAGAATTATTTATTGGCAAAAAATAGAAAAGACTTTATTATCAGTAGAATTTTGGGTGGGGAGGAAAAACCAATAGACAGCGTTGAAGCTTGGGTCGAATACAAAAGACGCGAAGGCATGCTTGCCGAGATGGATTTGGCCTTTCGAAATAGCTCAATTGAATTGTCAAATTATCTTTGGGATGAAAACAACAACGCATTACAATTGGCGCCAACAGTAATCCCTTCTCTGAAAGGTTCAGAAATTCAAAAAATCTCAATAGATTCAATCAGGGTATTAAGCAACAATGCAGAAGATGTGCATCCTGATATTCAAAAGTTAAAAGTGAAGTTGCAGCAGACGCAATTAGAAAGGAAATTGGCCATAGAAAATTTGAAGCCCCAACTTAATTTGGAGTATATTCCATTTCAAACTTATACATCGGGGAGCAAAGATGAGGTAGATGGCTTGTTCATGAAAAACTATAAATTGGGTGTTACTTTTTATTCTAGTGTATTGTTGAGAAAAGAACGCGGTAAATTAGATTTAACCAATTACAAATTGCAACAAAATCAATTCTATTTGCAACAAGGCAGGAGAGAGGTATTAAACAATATTTTAGAATCTTATAATAGTTTAAATACATCCCAACAATTAATAGAAATCCAAAGAGAATTGGTAAGCAATGCTATCTTGTTGCGTAATGCTGAGGAAATCAGGTTTGAGAGCGGAGAGAGTTCATTGTTTTTGGTGAACCAAAGGGAGAGAGGCTTATTAGAAGCCCAAACTAAATTAGCAGAAACGGTAGCTAAATATGCAAAAGCCAAGTACCAATTGCAATGGGCAAGTGGTACTCGACTATTTTAATTTAAATGGCTACCTGTAGTTGTAAAACTATTGCATTTCTGCGCCCAATATTTGACCCATTAAAATCGAAAACAGGTCGATTTTGCAAATCCATACTAATCTTGGCTCTATTGCCATCTAGGAAGTAATTCACACCCACATCATAAACCTGCATGGGGTCTTTTAGCCTTTCATAGTTTGAATGTTGAATCATGATATAAGGTTGTAATTGCCCGTTATTTTGACCCAAAAAATTATGTGGTAATAAATATCCTGATTGAAAATAAATGACATTTCCCGTTCCATAAAGTGGAATGCCATTTCCTCCCCCATTCAAACAAGTGGTGTTGGCAAAATCAGCTGGGTTCATAACGCCTAAATCTCTAATATAATTTTTGCCAAACCCTAATTGTGTATAGGCCAAATAGGCTGTTAAAGCAGCTCCTTTTGAACCTATAGGTGCATCATAAAAAGCATCAATATTGTAGTTAAAAAGGTTTTCTTCTACAATTTTTCTAGTAGCAACCGCAGTATCATTGTAATGCCACATAGCACTTGGTTGAAACTGATAACCAGCCCCAATATTGAATACTCTTTTTTTGCCTAAATAAGAGCCTGTAGTAAATGGTGTTAAATTGCTTTCTTCATCCCAAAATTGATACATGAAATAAGCACTGTGCTGCAATTTGGCGGGCTTTAATGAAAAGTCGGAGCTGGTGTTTATTGGTTTAATTGCATTGGGAGCTGCATTTTGAGTAGCCATAGGTGTAGTAACTATTATGCGATAATCTAATTTCCCCAACTTACCTTTGCCATAAATACTAAACTTCCTAAAAAACTGATCCGTAACATCATTGGTAGTTTGTTGATACAGCGGCCCATCTAATCCCAAAATACTGGCAATGGCAATAGAAGAATATCTACTTAATCCGTTCCATGAACTTAATCCAGCACCAATACTTAAACTTCTTTGCTTCAATTGGTATTCTATAACCAAATCGTGCACAAAAATGCCTGGTTTTCTTGCACTCATGTAGTTGTAATTGTTTATTCCTATCTGAGAATAAAAGAAAACCTTATCAGATGCCTGCCCAAAAATTTGTGACCTCACTCTGCGTAATCCTATGTCGAATGTTTCATCCTTATTGTAACCATAAACAGTTGTTCCTGGATTACTTTGATTATACCTAGCCCAAACCTGTCCGGTAAATGTTGTCTTTAAATAATGGGAGCCACTTTCGTTGAGCGCCATTTTTAATTCTTTATCAGGTTTGGTTTGACCCAATGCAGAGAAGTTACTGCCTACTACTTGTAAAACAATTAGTAGTACAAAAGCCAAATTCCTTTTCATATTGCTTTATTTTTTTCGGTAAAATGCGGGTGTTTTGAAAAGGAAATATGTTCTACTTATTCTATAAATGAATGCATTCGCCATATGCTTGGGCGGCAGCTTCCATAATTGCCTCACTCATGGTTGGGTGTGGATGAACCGATTTAATGATTTCCATACCTGTAGTTTCCAATTTACGGGCAACAACTACCTCAGCAATCATTTCTGTAACATTGGCACCTACCATGTGTGCGCCTAAAAATTCACCATACTTGGCATCAAATATTAATTTCACAAATCCTTCTTTAACACCACCAGCACTGGCTTTTCCACTCGCAGAGAAAGGAAATTTTCCTACCTTAATTTCATAACCGGCTTCTCTGGCAGCTTTCTCAGTATAACCAACAGAAGCAACTTCTGGAGAGCAATAAGTACAGCCTGGAATATTATTATAGTTTAATGGTTCTGGATGGTGACCAGCAATTTTCTCTACACAAATGATACCTTCTGCACTTGAAACGTGTGCTAATGAGGGGCCTTTTACAATGTCTCCAATTGCATAAACTCCTTTTAAATTAGTGGCATAAAAATCATCCACGATTACTTTGCCTTTATCGGTTTTTATTCCTAAAGCTTCAAGTCCTAAGTTTTCTAAATTAGTTTGAATACCTACTGCAGATAAAACAATATCGGCTTCAAGTTCTTTTATACCTTCAGCTGTTTTGACTTTTATTTTGCAACCTGCTCCAGATGTATCAACACTTTCAACAGATGAGCTGGTCATGATTTCGATACCAGATTTTTTGAAAGATTTAGTTACCTCTTTACTCACTTCTTCGTCTTCAATAGGAAGGATAGTAGGCAAGAATTCTACAATAGTAACCTTGGTTCCCATAGCATTGTAAAAATAGGCAAACTCGCATCCAATTGCGCCGCTTCCCATAACTACGATGCTTTTGGGTTGTTGAGGTAATACCATGGCTTCACGGTAACCAATTACTTTTTTGCCATCCATTTTAACAGTAGGCAATTCTCTGCTTCTTGCCCCTGTTGCTAATATAATATTTTTGGCATCATGGGTTGTTTTAGCTCCAGCTGCATCTGTAACCTCTACTTTGCTTCCACTTATTAATTTGCCATGACCAGTAATTACGTCAATTTTGTTTTTCTTCATTAAGAAAGCAATGCCCTTGCTCATGCCATTGGCAACATCTCTACTTCTTTTTACCACTGCGGTAAAGTCTTGTTTGGCCTCACTTACCTCAATTCCGTAATCCTTTGCATGCTTAATGTATTCGAATACTTGAGCCGATTTTAACAAGGCTTTGGTTGGAATACAACCCCAATTTAAACAAACACCTCCTAATTCTGCCTTTTCAACAACTGCAGTTTTTAAACCCAACTGACTTGCTCTGATGGCAGCAACATATCCTCCGGGACCGCTACCAATAACTATTACATCGTATTGCATGTGATTACTAATTTAGTGATTAAAGGCGCAAAATAAGGGATAATTTTTTAGGAGGCTAATTTTTTTTAAGAAAGAATAAATAGGGAATTAGATAATTTCTAGTTCCCTATCTTCGTTTAGGAAGAAATAAAAATTCATGCCTAAATTAAACCTGGGAGTTTTTGCCCAAATTTACCGCGCAGGCTGGTTCCTGCTAATTGTTTCCTTCCTTACTTATTTGCTTCCTGAATTTTTGTCTTTTGAAAAAGAAGATGCAAAATTCATGCTGTTCCTTTTTAACTTTTTGGCTTGTATCGGTTATTATGTTGCCATGCTTATTTATAAGTTTAAACAGCAAAGACCTAGGCCAAATATTCCTTATGCAGTTTGGGTTCACTTTGTATTGTTATTTACCATTAGCGCCTTCTCTTTAAATAGATCATTAGAGGTATTTGCTCAATTCCCACTTTGGTTAAATACCTATACTTTATTGGCTGTTTCGGTGTTTTTAGTCTTTCCATATTTTGATCAACTTAATAAGTTTTGGCAGAATTTGCTTTGGGTTTTTATAGGCGCAATTTTGGTGTTAAGTTTGTATTTTACTTTGTATTTATTGCCCTTGATGCCTATTTCTATTATAGGTTTTTTTGTATTTGGATTGTCCATTCACACTTTTGTTCCGCTCTTTTGGTTGCTGCTAATTTTTATTTTGCTTCAAAGGCAATCAGTTGTTAACTGGAAAGCCATGGGCATTGGGTTCTTAATTCCAGTTATTCTTTTGGTTGTATTTTTAAATAAATGGAAAGGAATTCAAAGCGAGGTAAAGGATATTCAAGCAGCCAATCACCTAGATAGTAAAAATGAACTGCCTATGCCCATTGCTTTAGCGCAATGGTTGCCAACAGATAAATTGGCTGAGGAAATATTAGTGGCACCCTTCTATAGTCAAGACTTTTGGGGTAATGGCTTTGGGTTAGATTTTGACGGAGAGCGCAAATACCACAATCCATTGGCTATTATAGGCGGCATCTTTTTTGGTGAGGTGAATGTTGACCGCTCAACTACCGAAGCTATTTTAAATATTAGAAAAGACCAAAGGCACAAAACCGAGGAAAGATTATGGTCGGGCGTGAGTTTAAGCACTTCTGCTATCACCTCTAAAGTTCAAGTTTTTCCTGCCTACAGAATTGCTTACCAAGAAAAAACAATTACCATTCACAATTCTAGGCAAAAGAGAAATGAAAGTGCCTGGTTTGTTAACGAAACACAATTGGCTTTGTACACCTTTCACATGCCCGAAGGAAGTATTGTTACTTCATTGTCGCTATGGATAGATGGCAAGGAGCAGAAATCGCGATTAACCACCCGCAAAAAGGCCGATAGTGCCTTCAAAGAAATTGTAGGTGTAGAAAGACGCGATCCCGCTTTGGTTCATTGGAAGGAAGGGAATCAAGTAGTGGTTTCGGTTTTTCCTTGCACCTTTAGTGAAGACAGGGTGTTTAAAATTGGATTTACCACCCCGCTCCAAAATTTGGGTCAAACCTTATTGGTTCAAAACGTATGGTTTGAAGGCCCCGATTGTAGGAGTGCCCGTGAGCTAACTCAGGTTTTATTTGAAGGCGAATCGCTGCCTCAGCAAATGCCAGAAGGCTTTTTGGAAACAGCCTCTAAAACATGGGAACGAAAAGGTGATTACTTGCCTTACTGGAAATTTGCTCTTCCAATAAGCCCCTTAAATACCAATTCATTTGTTTTCAATAAAAAAGCATATTCTTTAAAACTGGCTGAACCAACACCACATGCTGTAAAAATTAATCAAGTGTTTTTTGACCTGAACCAAAATTGGACTAGGGCTGAATTGGATGAATGGCGCGCAATTTTAAAGGACAAAGAGCAGTTTGTAATGAGTGCAAGCTGTGAAAAAATAACAGACGATAATGTGAATGCATTATGGGAGAAATACCAACAATGTAGTTTTTCTTTACCTTATTTTCATTTAATGAAAGACGTGGAGCATAGCATTGTTATATGCCATGCCGGACATCGTTCACCTATTTTATCTGAGTTAAAAAAATCTGCCTATGGAGATAGAATTAGGAGTTATTTTTTAGGTTCAAACCAACCTGTTTTAGTTGCGAGCATTGGTGATGAAATATCTCCTATTTATAAAACATTGAACGAACTAAGGTTGATTAGGTATATTCCAATGGACAATGGCGATTTAAAAAATGCCATTTTAAAAGGCTCATTTAATTGGTGTGATGAAAGTGAAAATACTATCCTACTTAAAGAGAGCAATTTGTTACTTAACAAAAAAGATACAGCTAACATCCTTCAATCTGATGGCACTCCGGATCATTTGATGCGTTTGTTTGCCTACAATGATATTGTGCGCAAAGTGGGTAAAGATTATTTTAACAGAGAGCAATACGAAAATGAATTGTTTAGGGAGGCCGAAGAGGCTTATGTTTTAAGTCCGGTTACCAGTTTAATTGTGCTAGAAAGTGAGGCAGATTACAAGCGAATGGGTATAGATAAAAACAAGAATACCTTGGGCAATGCAGAGATTATGGAAGGCGGTTCAGTTCCAGAACCACATGAATGGGCATTGATTGCCTTTGTATTATTTTTAATAGTTTGGTTTAAGGTAAAAGACACCAAAATTAGACTGCATTAATTTTGAGAAACAACATAAATGCATTTAAGGAGAAGTGGCGTTCAATAGTAATAGTGATGCTTGCCTTGGCTTGCTTTATTGCTTTTCATTTTCATTATTTTCTATTTAGTTTCCAGATTATTTTGGGCTTATTGGTTTTGCCATTTTTGGTAAAACCAAATAAAACCCAAACAGGAAATTGGCGATATGCTGTATTTTCAGGATGTTTTTTATTGCTCGGACTTATTAGTAACCTGCAAGTTTTTGTGTTTTTAAGTTGGGGCTGTTTGTTGTTTTTTATCATAGAATGGTATTGGGGTGCCTTGGGATATTTGCCTTTGTTTTTTTTAGGTTGCATTGCCCCAGCATTGTATTATGTAGTAAATATATTTTCGTTTCCCTTGCGTTTGCAACTGAGTGCTGTGGCTTGCCAATTATATAGCTATGCGGGTATTTTGGTTGAGAACAAAGGCAGTTATTTTTTGTTACCCAATGGCAGTTCTTTTCACATAGATGAAGGATGTGTGGGATTAAAAATGTTTGGAACGGGACTAATAGCAGCAGTGCTTCTATTAGCCATAAAAGAGAAACAAAGCGCTAAGCCCTTTTCATTTTTTGCAATTGCTTGGAGCATGTTTGTGATGTTGGCTTTATTGGTGCTCTGTAATTTTATGCGCATCCTAGTTTTGGTATTGTTTAGGTCGATGCCAAACACTGCAAGTCATGAAATAATAGGAATTGTTTCCTTGCTGGTTTATGCTGTTTTGCCTTTTTATTTTTTCATCAAAATCTTGCCTCAACAATCAGATCAGAAACAATCTTTTTTTTCAGCAAATCAACAAAGCATGAAACATTTGGTACCAATAGTATTTTTGGTCGTGTTTTTTTGTAGCACCTTTTATTTTTCTTCGGTTCGAACCGAAAATAAAAGAGATATGGCTTTGGAGAAATTGGTAATGCCTGGATACACAAAAACGCCCAAGGAAGATGGGGTAATGGAATTTAAAAGTGATAGCCTGCTGATATACATTAAGCCAGCCATAAAAGCCTATGAGGGCGGACATCCACCGCAAATATGTTGGCGGGCAAGTGGTTTTGAATTGGAGAATTTTAGTGAAAGAAAATTTGAAAATTATTCCTACATGTTTGGCGTTTTAAAAAAGGGACCATACATTCAATATACAGCTTGGTGGTACGATAATGGCAACATCAAAACCATACATGAATGGGAGTGGCGCAGGCGAAATGAATCGCCATTTAGGGTAATTAATTTAAATGCATTGGATTCAATCTTCTTGGTTCAATCTGTAGAAAGAATCATCAATCATTCACCACTCAAGAATTAGGATTTCCTTTTCATCATTTTCTTGCGCAGTGCTGAAAAGCATTAATATAATACCTCAAATTGGGGAATTGTGACTATGGGATTTTGGAAAGATTAAACTAAAATTGAAATGGTTTAAATGCCAAACTAGCTTAATTCATTACCATTTTGCTTTCTAACCTTTTCTCGCCGTTTACATACATGCGCATGTAGTAAAGGGAGTCGGTATAAACACTTGCATCAAAGGCGTACTTAATGGTGTTTCTACCTGCAGGTTCATGTTCGTTTTTATACAGTTCTCTCACCAAAACATTTTGTGTATTAAACATACCAATATGCACGTTCTTTTCGTGACTAAATGCAAATGAGTATGAGCCGCCAACCTTTATTTGCATTGTTGTTACGGGGGCATAGTAATTTCTTTTGTAATCATTCTTAGCTGGAGGAGCTGGCATTTTTTGATGGGTAATTTTTGCTACTAATGTTTGGAGTTTTCGCACTGCGGTGGTATCATATCCACTAATTTCAGTTAAAGGTTTTTTATTGCTGATGCACCAAACAGCATTTTGTCCTTCACTGTTATGGAATTTCTGAGCGGCAATAAAATTGGCTACTTCATTTAAGTTGCCAGTAGCTGGTTTCGCTAGCTTGTAGGATATGGTTTCATTACCTGGTGCCCTATCATGCGATTCTGTGCACATGGCATAAACAGGCAAGGTTTTTTTTTCATTTGGGTTGACCCAAACAAAAAGGTTTTCTGTTACTACCAAATTTTGAAAATTGGAATCTATAGGATTCACTTGCATACCCGCAGGAATAGCAATTTCTATTTTGGTGGGCGTATTGTTTTTAAGCACCAATGTGAGGCATTTCCCATAGTGAGAGGTGTTTTCTGTGCTTTGAAACCTGCAATCAACTTTATTATTTTTAATAGCCGCTTCAAGCGTTTCTGTTGATTCGGTAGTGGGGTAAATAAATGCCATGCTTGATCCTATCCCTGAAAAAAGCAAGTAAAGAACATGATTGGTTTTCATGCTCAAAAAACGCTGCACTTAAAAATATATTGTTTGAACCAAAAATATTGCAATCAGAATTCATTGTTTCAAATCAGATTTGCTTGCTCAAAAAATGTATGTGTAGAGTTATTTCAAAACACGTATCTTTGTGCTTCGTTCTTTATTTATGGGGCTGACCGGTATTGACGGGGTGATTGGTTGACGTGTAAGCATGTAGTGCATTGGACAGTTGGCACTATAATCTCAATTTCCAAAACTATAGTTGGCGAAACTCAATTCGCAATGGCTGCCTAATCAGGACGATTACGCGATGCCTTCGGTTCGGATGTGTATCTCTTATCGCATATCCACTAGAACCGTCATCAGATAGGGGCGTTTGTTTGCAAGCTGCGGGCATTTAAACGTATACAGTAGATATAGGCATAGTTGGTAAGCGAAGCAACCTGCTAAGTCCGAACACAATGCTTTCGCTACACATGTAGAAAGCACGTTTATTGCACTTCCGGACCAGGGTTCGAATCCCTGCAGCTCCAC
>CAMCJW010000007.1 GCA_945875195.1 Chitinophaga pinensis
GTTGCTTTTCATGGACCTTCGTTTTTAATAAATTATAAAAAACATTCATTTGGGTTGTTAACTTCCTTTAAATCCAATTCGGGAACAGTTAATATGCCTCCAGAAATGGCAACATTTATTTTAAAAGGCGCTGCTGCCTCAGAACTTCAAAGCAAATCTTTTTCATTAAATAAGGTAGCATCTGTTACCAATGTTAGCAGAGATATTGCTTTTAACTACTCTTATCAAATTGCTGAAACCTATTCAGGAATTCACAGACTCGGCATCACTGCCCATTATATTAAAGGGATTAATTCTTTGGTTTTTCAGGATTTAGGAAACACCAAATGGACTTTTATAGGTGATTCTACTATTTATATGGAAGATGGCAACATCTTATACAATTACGCTGCTACAAAGTCGGCAAATGTGAGTGAATTGCTGGATAAAAGAGGCACAGGTTTTTCTTTTGATATTGGTTATACCTACGTAAAGAAGAAAAAATCAAGACCAACTCGCATAACCAATTGTCCAAACATTCGCTTTTTAGGTAAGGTTAGACAGTTTCAAGAATACAAATGGAAAATGGGCGTAGCACTCATGGATATTGGTATTATTAATTATACCACCCAAACTGTAACTACCCAATACAATGATGCTTACGGCCCTACTAAAAATTTGGATCAAGAATTTTACCTAGGAGTTTTTGCATTAGATAGAAAATTACGTGCTGATTTTTCTGGTAATCCTGGTGTCACTTTCAAAGCAGGAAAATCATTTTCACAATACACTGCAACCAGATTAAATGTTCAATTTGATTATTACTTTAGAGACAATATTTTCTTTGGATTTGCTGCTTCACAGAGATTACCTATACCTGGAGGCATTTCAATGTATGCGCCCAATATCTTGAGTTTAAACCCTAGATATGAAAAATTAAAGTATGAAATTGGGCTTCCAATTAGCTTAATTGAATACCAATACCCAGTTATAGGTTTAAATTTTAGAGTTGGCCCATTCTATATGGGAACAAATCATCTGCCTGAAATGATAGGATTAAGAAACATTAAAGGAGTGGATATTTACATGGGTTTAAAAATAAACCTATCCAATTTTAGAGGCGTTTAATTATTTAATTAAAGCAGTAATTTCATTACTCAAAGGCGCGGTACCTGAAGAGAAATAACTTAACCATTTGCCATTTGGATCAATCAGAATTTTATTGAAATTCCATTTAATGGTGGCATCACTTACTCCATTCAAACTCTTATTGGTTAACCATTGATAAATAGCATTGGCATTGGATCCTTTCACATCAATCTTTTCTGTTAACAAGAATTTTACCCCATAATTTTTTTGGCAAAAACTGGCAATCTCATCAGCTGATCCTGGCTCCTGTCCCATAAATTGATTGCATGGAAAACCAATAATAACCAATTTATCCTTGTAGGTATCTGCAAGTTTTTGCAAATCGGCATATTGAGGGGTATAACCACATTTGCTAGCCACATTTACACACATTACATATTTGCCTTTAAAATCTTTTAAATTTATTTGGTTCTTGCCATCTAAGGTTTTAATACTAAAATCATAAAAGGATTTACTCGTAATTTTATTGGCATATTTTTTTGCATTTGCCTCAGAATAACTATATAGCAATACACCTGCAAAAACCATTACTAGAACTGAATAAAAATACTTTCTCATAAATAAGCTGCTTTTTAAATTTTTACATTAAAATCAATAAAATAATCTCTTCAATTAAAAAGACAATAATTTCTCTTTAATTTCATCCATCTGCCACTGAGGGGTTGATGTAGCCCCACAAACGCCAATCTTGTCATTATCCTTGAACCAATCTCTATTAACCTCTTCTTTGTTGCTTACAAAATGGGTGTTAGGATTATTGTCTTTACAAACATCAAATAATACCTTACCATTCGATGATTTTACCCCTGCAACAAAAACTATTACATCAAATCTTTTAACGAAATCTCTCAGTTGGATATCTCTATTACTAACTTGTCTGCACAAGGTATCATTAAATCCAACTTCAATTCCTTTAGCCTCTAACTTCTCCTTCAAAGCATATAGGTTTTTGGTGCGTTTAGTGGTTTGACTAAACAACCTGATTTTTGATGGTAATTCATGGTTTTCTAACTCATCAAACGACTCAATTACCAGCGCCTCACCATTTGTTTGGCCTACTAGCCCCTTTACCTCGGCATGACCATGTTTGCCATAAATAAGTATCTTTTCTTCCTTGTTAAATGCCTCTCTAACTCTGTGTTGTAACTTTAGTACTACCGGACAACTCGCATCAACCAATTCAATATTATTTTCCATGGCTTGCTTATAAGTCTCGGGCGGTTCACCATGTGCTCTTATTAAAACTTTTTTGTTTTTTAGTTTTAAAAATTGTTCATGATCTATAATCTCCAAGCCTTTTGCCTCCAAGCGTGCAACCTCTTCATCATTGTGTACAATGTCGCCAAGGCAATATAAATGTCCTTCTTCGTTTAAAATATCTTCTGCCATTGGGATAGCAAAAACTACTCCGAAACAAAACCCTGAATTGTCGTCTATTTCTACGTCTAATTTCATCTACTTACAAATATAGTTATTCTCGCTTAATGTTCACAGTTACATGAAATACTGGCGAAAAAAGATACCTATATAACCAATTATTGTTACTTTTGTTTACACAATTTAAATTCTGGTTAGCTGATTGAACCATTCTAAAGAAATTAATACCAAAAAAAACAAAAAAGCTTATTATTGGTTAATTGAAGTTAATGACACAAAATGAAAACATGTTGAATGAGGATGGCAGCTATACAGGGCCCGCTAGCTTATCTCCTATTCCATTAAATCTTGGATCGCCCATGATTAAACCTGAAGACAAGGGTAAAATTAGGGCTAATGCTGTAGAAGCAATGCATCATTATGCAAGCCAAGAAATGGCCTTGCTCAAAAAACAGGCAGATTTAATCATGGAACAAGTTAGAGAAATTGAAGGGCGACTTAAAATTTCGGAAAAGATTTATGAATCTGACATGCGATTTACCCCTGTTATTGGCCAAACATATCACTTGTACGAAAAAGAGGATCATTTTAAGTTATCAATCATTGCTCCAGAAGAATGGGGAAATAGCAAAACTATTGGAACCTACTTAGCAACCGTTAAATTGTTGGGCGACCATAGTTGGGATGTTATCAATAAAGCTAAAAAATAAGCTTATTTATCCGATGCCATTTTCGTTTATTAAGTTTTCCTGAAAATCCTAGCTTATCTGCCAAAGCTCATTGATCACAGAGGCGCATTAAAATTAATTTATTGCCATTACCTCAAACTTAGGTGATCCCTTTAATCCTTGTTTGCTATAATAATCGGTAAACCTAAGTTTGTAATACTTAGGATTGGGTCCTTTAAATCGAAAAATGTAATTTACGTAACGCCTAGCCATGTAATGGCCATTGTTAAAATTGTAAACTTTCCAGTCAAATCCAACAACATCCCTTTGACTCGAAAACTTTAACTGTTCAACATCCTTTTTCCTAATGGTTTCAAAATTAAGTGAGCTATCAACAGCCACAGAAACAATTCTACTGTTAATATGCACTCCTGTAACGGTATAAATCAACGGGGGATTAAATTCATAATAAATCCAACGGGCTTTTAAAAAGCAAAATTGCCAATCGTATAATTTTGGCTCAAAATTAAGTATTTGTGGCTTGCCAAAATTCAAATATACTTGTGCCTTATATGGGTCTTTATTAATAAACGCGCTGAATACTTTTTTCCCATTTAAATCAGCTGTTTCAATGATATAAGTTCCAAAAGAACCGTAAGTCAATTTAAACTGAAAATATCTTTTATCTGGTTCTGATTCCGTTCCCCTATCAATAATATAAATAGAATCAAAACTTTTTCTGGTGGGGGCATGACACCAATTTCTGAGCACAATTGAATCACCGCCAGAGGCTTCATCCCAACGCCACTTAACAGAATTTAAATCAACCTTATTTAGAAAATCATCATGGCCTAAAACGCCTATAAATACTCCTTTGCCGCCATTCATAAAAATCCTATTAGATTCAATTGAACAGTCAAATGCCAAATCCCAATCTTTGTTTTTTACAGAAGCTTTAATAAAATTACTATCCAAAAAATCAATGTAAACTTGGTCTTCATAATTTTCGCCCAAATTTACCTGAAATAGCATCAATGAATCGGAAGGCTTTGGGGGTAAAACAACTGGTTTCTCTGCCTTTTCACATGCATAGAACATAGGAAGCATAATTAAAATCCAAATACATTTATTGACAAACAATCTCATTACTTAATTTTATTAAAAACTATACCTCATACCAATAAACAAAGACCTTCCCATTCCTGCAGAAGAAGAATTACTTCCCGATGAATGCGGTCCTGAATTGATACTGGCATTTACATTTACAACATCTAAAATATTTTTTACTCCAGCGGTTAAGCTTAGCTTTTTGTTCAAAAAGGTTTTTCCAATTGTTAAATCAATTAATGCGTATGGATCAATAAAACTCAATGTAACATTGTTGTTTAAGTAATCGTACTGATACATTTGTAATTTGCCATTTAACTTAGAAAACAAATTCAAACTCAACCCAATTTTTTGAAAATTGTAAGAGGCATTTATCCTCCATTCATTGCTGAAATAAAAATCACTGGTTTCAGCATAGCCATTTAAATGGTTCTTCCTCCCCATATAAGAATACCCTAAAGATAATTGATAAGGGATGGTTCTGTACTCTATGCCTACAGCCATTCCTACGCTAGAAAAGGTATTGATATTTACATATTGAAAAGATGCATTTGTTCCTGTTCCAACTCTTGCTAAATCTATCATATTCATGATATGATTATAAAAAACACCTGGTTCAAACCTAAACACCCTGCTATTTTCTAATTTATAATTATAGGTTGCCCCTAATTGATAGTTATTAGAAATTTCGGCAACTAAATCTGGATTGCCTTTGAGGTTATGACTTGCATCAACAAATTGCAGATATAACTCTTTTAAATTGGGAGCCCTAAACCCACGTGCATAAGAGCCGCGGAGGGTAAATGCCCCTGTTAAATCATATTTGATATTAATTGAAGGCACTAAAGGTGCATTGTAATTAGTATGGTAGATTGCCCTCAATGCCGGCCTAATAAATAACCTTGGCAAAGGCTTTACTTCGGCACTCAAAAAAACATTGTAATCCCCCATATTTTGATTGCCACCTTCAATTCTTGAACCAATCGAAAATTCATGATTCAATTCGTACCCAAGTTGGTAATTCATCTTTTTAGAAAATGCTAAATTAGCATAGGTTCCTCTACTCATCACTTGATGAAAATAATTGGTATCATTTTCAAAATTAGACGGAACCAACTCCTTGGTTTGCCCAACTAAATCAGTAAGATAAGTATTGTATGTTCTCTGATAATAATTATAAGATGCCAAAAAATTAATGTTGCGTTTTCCATCAAACTTTTTTTCATAAAAAAACGAGGATGAATAACGTGTGGTAATATAATACCTATCCATAGCAACTGCCTGCGTCCAATCTATATTAGGAACACCCTTGTCACTTACTTTTTCTGTGAATATTTGGTTAGTCCACCTAATACTTCCCTTGTCAATAAACTTAGCAATACTAATATCTCCCATGTATTGAGTACGAGGCTTCCAAAGTTTATTTCTACTTTCAGGATCCTCGCTGTATCCTCCAAAATAATTACGCCCTCCATTTACCAAAATACTATATTTCTCATTGGCCACACCACCAGAAAGGTCGATATTATATTGGCCTATGCTCTCTGCATAAGTACCTAATTTAAAATTCTTAGTTGCTTGCTTCTGCTTTTTAGTAATGATATTTATTACACCACCAAGTGCGTCGGTGCCATAATTCACGCTCATGGGACCTTCAACAAACTCAATTCTCTCCACGTTCTGAAGGTTTATTTGAGAAAGGTCAATATTTCCATTTTCTCTTCCAATAACTGGAACCCCATCTATTAACACCTTGATATTGTTTCCTCCAACACCTTGCAATTGCATGCTAGTTCCCAAAATAGGGTCCTGCATGATTCTAATATTTAACTCGTTTCCTAAAACTTGCTGTAGGCTAAATGCTCCTTGCGCTTCAATTCGCTTGGCATCAATTACCTTAACCTTGTGTACAGATTTACTAAGGCTATTTACCTCATATTGGCCAGTAACTACCAATTCATCTAAATCTAAAACCTTACTTGCTGGCTGTGCAATAGCCGCATGAATAGTCAATAACAGTGCCACCCAAATGGCAGCACTGTATTGAAAATATTTTTTTGTAAGGCAATACATGCTCAAATTGACTAATTAATAACTAACTTTTTTGATGCTTTTACGCCATCTGCTTCTATGCTAACAAAATAAATCCCTGGTTTAAGTTGAGCCGTTGAAACCGCAACATTAAAATCCCCGTTTCTATTTATGAAAGTTTCACTACCTACAGTTCTTCCAGTCATATCAATTAATTGAACATTAACTGCAGCAACTGGCTTTGTAAACACAGTTTCAATATTTACGAATGCTGAGGCAGGATTTGGATATACTTTTAGCGTTTCAATAGATTTTGCCAATTCATTGTTGCCAGTTAGCTGAGAAAAAAATGTTTTATTAAACTTAATGAATTGTTTGGTTTGATCCGCATAATAATCAGTGAAAAAAATTCTGTAATATTTGTTAGCTCCTGTTTTAATAAAATAAGAAAGTGAATCTTTCACAGGCCATGCACCAGGTGTGGTAGTAATTAATTTCCAATCCCAACCAATTTCTGCAATTTTAGAATTAAATTTCAAGGTAGTATCTGGCACAAATGTACGTGCGTTTGGCATTGAATATTCTGCTGTTACTGCATTTGGATGGTGCAATACGCCCATAACTGGATACATCAACGTTTGTCCAAATAAGGTAACCAATGATTTGTATCTTGTGAAAACAATATCCCAAGTGCTTAATGCAGGCTCTCTGTCAATTACTGTTTTTGAAACCAAATTTACATAAGCAAACATTTTATTATTAAAATCAGACTTCTTGATTGTTAGAGTTGTGCTATCTGTACCATCTATATTTGAAAAGGTAAAAATCCACATGGTGTCATAAGCAATCTTATGAATAGCCAGTTTTTTCAAAGTCTTAGGTGCCAAAGGATTTGGTGAAGTGGTAATTGCTACTAACCAAATATTATTTCCAACCACATCTTTTGAAGTCATGTTGTACTGTCCCCATCCATAATCGAAAGGATTACTTTGGTTTCTTGCTTGATTAAACGCACCGATATCCCAGCTGCTATCACTATTAAAAGATTGTGGCCAAGTTTTCCAACCTGTAGTGTCAAAACTATTCCAATCAGTAATCATAGCATTAGACTTAAATAAATCTACGCTGCGGCCATCATTAACTAAAATAGTGGCTGCTTGCATAGTTTTCAAAGGTGGTTGAGCCTTACGAACCGCAAAGGCAATATGCCAATTGTTGTTTCTAACTGTATCTTTATGACCAGTTTCCAAGTTATAGTATACATCTAGTGTTGTTCCTGGTAACATACTAACACTATCTGCAGTTTGAGCATTTAAATGTATATTGAAGCAGAAAAAAGTAAAGATAAGAAGAATTTTTTTCATGATATTTTGCTTTAATTGGACTACAAATTACGCCTATTAAACATTGAACCTCCTCTGATAAAAATCAGTTTACCCATTTATGACTGTTTTTTGACAGCTTAATAAATTTTTTGGTTTAGTGTTATTTGCTACTCAAATTCCAATTAATTTGTGAGTTTGTGCTTTTTACCTACTTTTGCAGGGCAAAAATTACTATGCAAATACAACTCTTAAAATCGAAAATACATCGTGTAAAAGTTACACAAACAGAATTACATTATGTAGGCAGTATTACAATTGACGAAGATTTGATGGATGCCGCAAATATGATAGAAAATGAAAAGGTTCAAGTGGTAAACATTAACAATGGTGAACGACTAGAAACATACGTTATTAAAGGTGAGCGCGGTAGCGGAATGATCTGTTTAAACGGCCCTGCTGCCAGAAAAGCCGCCACTGGTGATCATGTAATCATCATCTCCTATTGCATTATGGAGTTTGGTGAAGCCAAAAAATACCAACCTATTGCCATTTATCCCGACCACCAAAATAAGTTAACACACTAAAATCCATTGAAAAAGCTTATCCAGTATAGTCTGTTTGTTTTTATAGGTGGATTTTTTCTATTTTTTGTTTTCAAAGATACCAATTGGACAGATCTCTTTCAAAAAATGGCCAATGCCAATTTATATTGGCTGATGCTAGGTGTTGTTATCTCCTTGTTTAGCCATTGGTTAAGAGCTTTAAGAGCCACTCAACTTTATAGTGCCATGCAATATGAGGTTTCTGTAACCCATAGTTTTTACGCGGTATTGGTTGGTTACATGATGAATTATATTATCCCCAGAGCGGGTGAAGTATCTCGCTGTGCAGCATTGAGCAAAACAGACGATGTACCTGTTGAAAAATCTTTAGGTTCAGTAGTAACAGAAAGATTAGTTGATATGGTGCTCTTAGCACTTATTTTAGGAACCATATTTTTACTTCAATTCGACTTAATTAGCAGCTTCCTAACCAAGACATTAAATTCGGGAAATACAGGTACTCAAAATGCTGGATTGCCATGGAAATGGATAATTTTATTGGGTATGGCAGCCATAAGCTGCTTGTTATTTGTTCTAAGAAAAAAGCTTGTTAAAACAACCTTGTTCTCCAGAATTTTTGTAATGATTCAGGGATTTGGCGATGGTTTATTGAGCATTAGACATATAAAAAATCCTTTCCTATTTATATTACTTTCAGTGTTCATTTGGGCTGGCTATATTTTAATGATGTATGTTTGCTTGTTTGCAATGGATTCAACATCTCACTTAAACTTTGTAGATTGCCTTACGGTATTTGCAATTGGAACCATTGGGATTGTTTTACCTGCCCCAGGTGCTGGAGCTGGTACTTATCATTTCTTTGTAATGCAATCATTACTTTTATTTGGTGTTGCCAAAGAAGACGGAATAGCATACGCAACTATGGTTCATGGCATACAAATGATTGTTTTAGTAGCCTTGGGTGCAATTGCCTCTTTGTTAGTAATCAGCAAACAAAAAAAGAAAATAAATGAGCAAGCATAATTCGGTTCGAACCAAACTTTTTGATTGGGATGGCTTGAGGACAAAAGTTGCGCAATGGGAAAAGGAAGGCAAAAAAATTGTTTTCACCAATGGTTGTTTTGATATCCTTCACAAAGGGCATGTTGACTATTTGGCCAAGGCAGCAGATTTAGGTGATGTGCTCGTTTTAGGTTTAAATACAGATGAATCTGTTAGCAGATTGAAAGGACCACACAGACCCATTCAAGATGAGCAATCTAGAATGCTAATCATGGCCTCCTTAGGTTTTGTAGATGCAGTGGTGCTTTTTAATGAACCAACTCCATTAAAGCTTATTGAATTGGTTCAACCCGATGTTTTAGTAAAAGGAAGCGATTACAATATTGAACAAATTGTTGGTTATAATGTGGTTAAGGCAAAGGGGGGAGAAGTTAAAACCATTGATTTCTTAGCTGGCTATTCAACAAGCGCTATTGAAAAAAAAATTAAAGCTTCTTAAACAAAAACCATAAGTAAATGGTTTGAATATCTGAAGTCAACAACTATATTCGCCGAACCAAATTGAAAGTATATGAATTTTGAATTTACCGAAGAACATTTAAACGTGCAACAAGCAGCGCGCGATTTTGCGCAAACTGAATTATTGCCAGGAGTTATTGAAAGAGATAACGAGCAGAAATTTCCTTATGAGCAAATTAAAAAATTAGGTGAGCTAGGTTTTATGGGAATTATGGTTGACCCTAAATATGGTGGAGCTGGAATGGATACCATTTCATACGTTTTGGCCATGGAAGAGTTGTCAAAAATTGATGCTTCGGCTTCGGTGGTTGTATCAGTGAATAATTCTTTGGTATGTTGGGGTATAGAAACTTATGGCAACGAAGCGCAAAAACAAAAATATTTAGTGCCTTTGGCTAGTGGCCAAGTGCACGGTGCTTTTTTATTATCTGAGCCAGAAGCCGGTAGCGACGCTACTTCGCAAAGAACAACTGCAGAAGATAAAGGTGATTATTATTTATTAAATGGAACCAAAAATTGGATCACCAATGGTAATTCTGGAACCTACTATTTGGTAATTGCCCAAACACATGTAGAAAAAGGCCACAAAGGAATCAATGCCTTTATTGTAGAAAAAAACTGGGAAGGTGTAACTATTGGTAGGAAAGAAGATAAAATGGGAATTCGCGGTAGTGATACTCATTCTATTATGTTTCAAGATGTAAAAGTACCTAAAGAAAATAGAATTGGCGAAGATGGATTTGGATTTAAATTTGCGATGAAGGTTTTAGCTGGAGGCCGCATAGGCATTGCAGCTCAGGCCTTAGGAATAGCAAGCGGTGCCTATGAATTGGCATTAAAATATTCTAAGGAACGCAAAGCATTTGGAAAAGAAATTATGCACCACCAAGCAATCCAATTTAAGCTTGCAGATATGGCTACTCAAATTGAAGCAGCAAGGTTATTAGTAGTGAAAGCGGCTTGGTTGAAAGATACAGGAAAAGATTATGCATTGGCTAGTTCTATGGCAAAAGTATTCGCATCAGAAACTGCCATGTGGGTGAGCACTGAAGCTGTTCAAGTTCATGGTGGCTATGGTTATGTTAAAGAATACCACGTAGAACGCTTGATGCGTGATGCTAAGATTACCCAAATATACGAAGGAACCAGTGAAGTTAATAGAATTGTAATTTCAAGAGAATTACTGAGGTAATATTTCTCCTACATACTATAATCCCAGAATTGAGGCAGCTTAGTTCTGGGATTTTTTTTAGCTCATGAGATGTGTCATATCACAATTCTTGATAACCCTGAATTTATTTCCGTCGAATTCTAATACATATAAACACAAGTTTCGGTGTTCAAAACTATCCATTTCAGATAAAGGCAATTCCAATAAATTGCATAAAAAACACTTCAAAGCCCTACCGTGCATAGCAATCAATACGCATTCATCTGTTTGTTGCTTGAGGTATTGAACAAATGCTGACTGCCTCAGCTGAAGGTCTAAAGCACTTTCACCTGCTAAAATTCTGGCACTGTAATTTCCAGTATTCCAAGATTTAACTACCTCGCCATATACTTTTCTTTCCACTTCGTTTTGTGGCTTACCTTCATATATGCCCCAAGAAATTTCATTCAGAGCTGGAACTGCCTCATAAGTATAACCTGCCTCAATAAATGGCAGTACACTTTGATGTGTGCGAATTAAACTTGAAGTGTAAATTTTATTAAACTTAATTTCCTTGTAATGCTTATAAAACTTCCGCGCTTGGTCTATCCCCAGTTGATTAAGAGGCATATCAACGCCACTACCTTGAACTATTCCTAGCTTATTAAATTCGGTTTCACCATGTCTAATTATATAAAATAACCTATTACCCATATAGGCAGCAAAATAATATAAGTTATTTAACTTGGCATAATATTAAACAATATATTAAATTGCTTGAAATAAAAAACCATGAAAACAGCGGAATAAGAATGGCAAGATTTATATGTTTTTTTCTATTAATAAGTTGGTTCAAACCTTCCGTTACCTCTGCACAATGCATTGATGCACTTAGTATTAGTCCTTCCTTTCCTTGTCCTGATCCAACCTATAGACCTGTTTGTGGATGCGATGGTATTACTTACAGACATGACTGTGAAGCTAGGTATAGAAATGGCGTATTAACTTGGACAGATGGTCCTTGCAACGGGTTTGAAATAGATTTAATTCCAAGCTTTGTCTCCGACAATGACATATTGAGATTTACCTTTGTTCAAAATACAGGAAGCACCGCTAACTTTTATTTAATTGATTATTTTGGTAAAATCATGATCCAAAGAACACTCCCAGCAAGTGATAATTTTGCCATTCCATTCATTTTCGACCTTCCAGAGGTGAATAGCATGCGGCCAGGACCATATATTATTTTGGTATTCAATGCAAAAGGAACTTATCGGTTTAAAAAGTTTGTAAAGGTGTAAGACAATAAAAATCAACCTTTTCTCAACCTTCTGCAATTTTAGCTGTATGATTCAATATTTCTTTTGGCAATTTGGTAGGTGAATCCCAACTATTTGCCTATCTTCGCAACCCTCAAATAGGAAAAAGTGAGATTTTTTAAACATTTTGTTGTGAATTATCAAAACATGGCCTATTTTTGCAACCCCTTTAATAAAACTGATCAAGCGTGGACGCATTAAGTTACAAAACAATCTCAGCCAATAAGGCAAGCACAACCAAAAACTGGTTTGTGATTGATGCTGAAGGACAAACCTTAGGAAGATTTGCCAGCAAAGTGGCGAACATATTACGTGGCAAACACAAGCCATCATTTACACCTCATTCAGATTGTGGTGATTACGTGATTATTATCAATGCTGATAAAATCCGTTTCACTGGAAACAAATTGAATGACAAAGAATACAAATTCTTCTCGGGATACCCAGGAGGTTTGCGTTTTGAGGTAGCTAAAGATATTCTTGTGCGCAGGCCAACTTACATTGCAGAACATGCAATAAAAGGAATGCTTCCAAAAAACAAATTGGGTTCTGAGTTATTCCGTAATCTGCATGTATACGCAGGATCTGAACATCCTCATGGAGCACAACAACCAAAAGAATTAAAATTCTAAGAGATGGAAATCAATAACGCATTAGGAAGAAGAAAAACAGCGGTTGCCCGTGTTTACCTCACTGCAGGTACAGGAACAATGACTGTAAACAAAAAAGACCACAAGGTTTATTTTCCAACATTAAGTTTGCAAATTGCTGCAAACAAAGCATTTCAAGTTACCAATACCGAAGGACAATTTGATACAACTATTCATGTGAATGGTGGTGGTCAAACTGGCCAAGCAGATGCTATTAAATTAGCCATCTCACGTGCCTTGGTAAAACACAACGCCGAATTAAAGCCTTCTTTGAAAGTTGCTGGTTTGTTAACCCGTGACCCTAGAATGGTAGAACGTAAGAAGCCAGGTCAGAAGAAGGCTCGTAAACGTTTCCAATTCGTAAAACGTTAATCAGAATTTATCAATTTATATGTCAAAAATCACGCACGAAGAGTTGCTGGAAGCGGGAGTGCACTTTGGTCACTTAACCCGCAAATGGAATCCGAAAATGGCACCATATGTATTTATGGAGAAAAACGGAATCCACCTCATCGATCTACACAAAACAGCTGTAAAGCTGGATGAGGCCGCCCAAGCCATTAAAAACATCGTTAAGTCTGGCCGTAAAGTACTTTATGTTGCTACTAAAAAGCAAGCTAAAGAGATTATGGAAAATGAGGCTAAACGTGTAAACATGCCTTATGTTTGCGATCGTTGGTTAGGCGGCATGCTTACCAATTTCGGAACGGTAAGAAAAAGTATTAAGAAAATGCAAACTTTAGAAAAGTTAGCGCAAGATGGTACTTACACCAATATCAATAAGAAAGAGCGTTTGATGATCGATCGCGAAAAAATCAAGTTGAAAAAAGTGTTAGGTGGAATCGCAGATCTTAATCGTTTACCTGCAGCATTGCTTATAGTTGACATCAAACGCGAACACATTGCAGTTGCAGAAGCCACAAAATTAAATATCCCTACTTTTGGAATAGTAGATACCAACTCAGATCCAACCCTAGTTGATTTCCCTATCCCTGCTAATGACGATGCAGCAAAATCAATCGCTTTGATTACCCGCTACATCACAGACGCAATCGTTGAAGGTTTATCTGAACGCAAACGCGAGAAAGAAGAAACAGTAGACAAAGAAGCGGTAGCTGAAAAAGAGGAAGCATAAAAAAACGCCTCCGTCCGCCAGCAGGCCGACGGAGGCATTTTTTTAACAACACCATATTGAAAAAATAAAAATACTACAATGAGTACAACTAACACAATTAGTGCTGCAGACGTAAACAACTTACGTCAGTTGACAGGCGCAGGAATGATGGACTGCAAAAAAGCGTTGCAAGAAAGCAATGGCGACATGGAAGCTGCCATAGATTTTTTAAGGAAAAAAGGTGCTAAAATTTCAGCAAATCGTGCTGATCGTGATGCAAAAGAAGGTGCAATTATTGCTAAAGTCACAAGCGACAATAAACTTGGCGTTATTATTCAGTTGAGCTGTGAAACCGATTTCGTTGCTAAAAATGAAGATTTTGTAGCCTTTACACACAAATTAGTTGATTTAGCTCTTGCCAATAAAGCTGCCAATGTTGAAGCATTAAGAGCTTTACCAATGGATGGCTTAACCGTTGCCGATAAGTTAACTGAGCAAGTTGGTAAAATTGGGGAGAAAATTGACGTGGTCAAATACGAAATCGTAACAGGTGAAAATATTGTTCCTTACATTCACGCTGGTAACAGGTTGAGCGTATTGGTTTCATTGAACCATCCTGCTTCTGAAGCAAATTTTATTGCTGGTAAAGATGTAGCCATGCAAATTGCTGCTTTGAACCCAGTAGCTTTAGATAAAGGAGATGTTGATCCTACCATTATTGAACGTGAAATAGCAATTGGAATGGACCAAGCCCGCGCAGAAGGTAAGCCTGAAGCCATGCTTGAGAAAATTGCTCAAGGTAAATTAGGTAAGTTCTACAAAGACTCAACTTTATTGAACCAAGAATTTGTTAAAGACAACAGCAAAACTATTCTACAAATGCTTGATGGCATTGAGAAAGGTTTAACTGTTGTTTCATTTAAGCGAGTATCTTTATAATTATTTAAAAATCCTCTTCAAATTTGAAGAGGATTTTTTTTGCCTAAAAATTATTAATTCAACATATTCCTCTACCAATTTGTAACTTCGTAACTCAAAAATATAATCCTCAACAAATGAAATACAAACGCGTTCTGCTAAAACTAAGTGGCGAAGCCTTAATGGGCGAGATGCAATATGGTATTGACCCTAAAATTTTAGAACAATATGCATTAGATGTAAAATCGGTAGTAGATGCAGGTGTTGAAGTGGCTATTGTTATTGGTGGCGGTAATATTTTTAGAGGAGTGCAAGGAGTTGCTGGTGGTTTAGTTGAACGTGCACAAGGAGATTACATGGGCATGCTTGCTACCGTTATTAACTCTATGGCCTTACAAGGAGCTTTAGAAAAAATTGGCATGAAAACTCGTCTCCTTACTGCTATACACATGGAACAAATTGCTGAACCTTTTATCCGCCGCCGCGCAATTAGGCATTTAGAAAAAGGTCGTGTTGTAATATTTGGCGCTGGTACAGGAAATCCGTATTTTACTACAGATTCTGCTGCTGCATTGCGCTCAGTTGAAATAGATGCAAACTTAGTATTAAAAGGAACCAGGGTAGATGGAATATATACTGCGGATCCAGAAAAAGACAAATCAGCTACAAGATTTAACCAAATTAGCTTTGAAGAAGTTTACGAAAGAGGTCTAAATGTGATGGATATGACAGCCATTACTTTATGCCAAGAAAATAAAATGCCAATTGTGGTTTTTGATATGAACAAAATGGGCAACTTCCTTCGTGTATGCCAAGGCCATGATGTAGGAACTACAGTAAGTTAATTTAATTAGCACAATTAAGTAGTTTAGGCTTTTTGCCTAACACCGATAACCGATTTGGCCATTTGGGCAATACTTTTTGCATCAAACCCACATTCAGCATATAGTTCCGATTGCTCACCATGCTCTATAATTTTATCGGGCATGCCTAACCTTGTAACATCTGCATTGTAGTGGTTCTCTGCCATAAACTCTAAAATGGCTGAACCAAAACCACCTACAATGGTGCCATCCTCAACTGTTATTACATGTTTGAATTTAGTAAAAACCTCATGTAATAATTCTTCATCCAATGGTTTTACAAATCGCATATCATAATGAGCTCCGTTGATGCCTTCTTTATCTAATTGGTTCAGGGCGGTTTGAGCTAAAATGCCAGCTGTTCCAAATGATAAAATGGCAAAATCCTCTCCATCTCTGAGCTTTCTACCTTTACCAACTTCAATTTCTGCAAAAGGACGTTTCCAATCTATTAAAACACCATTACCTCTTGGATATCTGATGGAGAATGGCCCTGCATTTTTATCTAAAGTAGCGGTAAACATTAAATTGCGCAATTCCTCCTCGTTCATTGGAGCGGAAACAACCATGTTTGGTACACACCTCATAAACGGAATATCCAACATTCCATGGTGGGTTGGTCCATCTGCGCCGGCTAAGCCTGCCCTATCCATGCAAAAAATAACATGTAATTTTTGCAATGCAACATCATGCACAACTTGGTCGTAGGCACGTTGCATAAAAGTGGAGTAAATATTACAAAAAGGTATTAAACCTTGAGTTGCCATACCTGCACTAAAAGTTACTGCGTGTTGTTCTGCAATACCTACATCAAAAGCCCTATCTGGCATGGCTTTCATCATAATATTCATACTACTACCAGAGGGCATTGCTGGCGTTACCCCAACAATTTTTGGGTTCATTTCGGCCAATTCAACAATTGAATGACCAAATACATCTTGGTATTTTGGTGGTTGAGGACTAGAAACAGGAACTTTAATTATTTCACCACTAACCTTGTCGAATAAACCAGGCGCGTGCCATTTGGTTTGATCCTTTTCTGCTGGTGCAAACCCCTTTCCCTTAACTGTAATACAATGCAACAATTTAGGACCTGGTATATGTTTCAAATCATTGAATATCTTCACCATGTGGTTCACATCATGGCCATCAACTGGTCCAAAATACCTGAAGCCTAGGGCTTCGAATAAATTACTGTGACTCAACAAACCACCTTTTAGCGTATCATGGATTTTGGATAAAATATCTTGTGAAATCTGTCCTACCTTGCTCATGCGATCAAGCGTTTTCCAAATATCACCTTTAAATTTATTGTAGGTCGGTGAGGTTGTAATGTCTGTTAAATATTCTTTTAATGCACCCACATTTGGGTCAATACTCATGCAATTGTCGTTGAGCACCACAATGATATTTGCATTGGCAACTCCAGCATGGTTCAAACCTTCAAATGCCATTCCACCAGTTAATGCGCCATCTCCTATTATTGCAATATGCTGCTTATCATTATCGCCTTTAAGCTTAGAGGCCACGGCCATGCCAAGTGCAGCAGATATTGATGTAGAAGAATGTCCTACACCAAATGCATCGTATTCGCTTTCGCTTCGCTTGGGAAAACCAGATAATCCGTTATAAACTCTATTGGTGTGGAATTCATCCCTTCTGCCAGTTAATATTTTATGGCCATAAGCTTGATGGCCCACATCAAATATTAGTTGATCTATTGGTGTATTAAATGCATAATGTAGGGCTACTGTTAATTCCACTACACCTAAGCTGGCACCAAAATGGCCACCATAAACAGAAACAGTATCAATGATATATTGTCTAAGCTCTTGTGAGATTTTAACCAAATCTTGTTCAGGAAATTTTCGTAAATCAGCAGGATACTTGATTTTTTCTAAACTAGGGCCTGGTTGAATATTCATTTTTGGCATACGGTAAATTAGATAACGGATTTTTGAGTAAAACTATATAACAACAAATGCCTTCCAAGGTTTTACAAAAATAAGCGGGTAAAATTAATGATAATTAGGCAAATATGAAAGTTAAACAAGTTTAGTATCACAGAATCAGCTATTATAAGCGTGCATCGCTCACAATTAAATCCTTGGGGTGAATGGATAAAATAGGAATACTGCTGTTTTTAACCATTTGCTGGGAATACTTTCCTGAGAAAAAAGAGATGAAATTTGTTTCTTGCTCTGTCATAATAACCGCCAATCCAGCATTCACTTCATTTGAATACGCCAATACCTGTTCTGTTGGATTTCCTCCTAACCTAGACTCAGAAACAAACTTGACTCCTTTTTCTTCAATATTATTACAAACTTGACGCATGTAATTATTGATTAAAACAGTACTGTCTTTTCCTTTATCATTTGAAACACCAACAATGTGCAAGGTAGCGTTAAAAACTCTGGCCAATGCAATGGCATAAGGAACTTTCTGACGCGTTTCAAATGACGAATCTATTGGAACTACGATGGTGCTTAAATTGAATGCTGCTCCACTGCAAGGAACAGTTAAAACCATTCTTTCGGAATGCTCAATAATGTGATTAGCCTCTGCAACAGTTAGCAACCCCTTTTCAGAATCACCTTTTATTACAGGCAAAATGATCAATTCATTTTTAGATGCATTAAACTTTTTTCCAATATTTTTAATAGTCACATTTTCTTCCAAATTAAAGCTAGCAGGTAATCCAATTTTTGAATTGCCCACTAAAAATGCGTCTACGTTTGCCTTAAAATAATTTTGCAATTTTTCTGCAATTAGAATTGAATCAGGACAGGATTTACTGTCTTTTAATACAACACATAAATTGGTTATTGAAATAGCCATATATCTTAATTTTTTACTAAGATATTAAATTAATATTATAAATTAACAAATTATTTAAACAATTTTCGAGAATTGCAAGTATAATTAGTTGGTTACTAAAATTTTAAATAAAAATTAAGAACTAATATAGGTATAACTCTTCCACCTTAAAAGTAGTATCTTAATAATGAGCAAGTTAAAAAAATGAGTTAAGCTCCTTTAAAAGCAGGTTTGCGTTTTTCGTTAAAAGCAGTTACGCCTTCCTTGTAATCTTCACTTCTTCCTGCAATTTCTTGACAATAAGCCTCGTACTCTAACATGGTATCCAAATCGCTTGTAAAAGATTTGTTGAGCATTTTTTTCATGAGACCAATAGCTTTAGTTGGCGCTAAAGAGTAGTGTTCAGCCAATTTATTTACTTCCTCATCTAATTCTTCTAATTTAACAACCTTGTTAACCATTCCCCAATCAGCAGCTTGCTGCGCGGTAACTTTTGAGCCAAGCGTGGCTAGTTCAAAAGCTCGGGCTGAACCAATTAAGCGAGGTAAAAAATAAGAAGAACCTGAATCCAAAACCAAGCCAACATTCACAAAGACTTCTATTAAACTGGCATTTTCAGAAGCAATAATCATGTCGCACGAAAGTGCCAATGAACAACCTGCCCCAGCAGCTACCCCATTTAATTTACATATTACAGGAATAGGCAAATTACGAATGGCTTTAATCATTGGGTTATACCTCTTGTATAGGCTTTCGCTTAAACTTCTATTTTTACTGCCAGCGATGGCTTTTAAATCTTGCCCGCTGCAAAACGCTTTACCAGAACCTGTAATTACCAAAACTCGAATGCTTTTATCTTTGGCCGTTTTCTTAAGTACATCATTTACATCTGCGCTTAGTTGTTCATTGAAGGCATTAAACACATCTGGCCTGTTTAAAGTAAGGGTAGCAATACCATTATTAACATCAAACAATACTGTTTCGTAACTCATAATTTTTTTATTTAAAAGTGAACTAAAGGAAAATTCATCACAACAAACATTAGGGCAAACCCCAAAACAAAGCCAGCATAAATTTGCTGGGGAACATGAGCCTTCAAGCTCAACCTGGCTGAACCAATTAAACTGCTAAAAAGTATGGCTACAACCAAAACAATTCGTATATCTACATAGCCAATATTGCCAACAGTTGCAAGCAAACCACACAAGGCACCCAAGGTAGCCATGTGAATACTAATTTTATTGAAAAAATTAATGATAGAAATGGCACAGATGATTGCGGCACATGCGAGTAAATATTGCAAAATAAGGGGATGGGTAGTAGGTGATTTTAAAAAATTATAGTAATTAAATAGATAAAGCGCTAAAGTAAAAAGGAAAGGTAATTTGCGCTCCTCACTGCTTTCAAGCGTAATAGATTTAACTTTTCCAGTAATGCGCATTACCAAAACTATTATTATTGGAATAATACTGGTTGAAATAAAAATGAAGGCAATAAAAAACAACTGAATGCGCGTTGGCATGCCATGATTTAGCTGTGGAAACAATAAAAATAATAAGTAAAGGCACAACAAGTTCACAAAAACAGGGTGCGACAAAACAGATAAAAATTTAGCTAAACCTTTGTTCATTACTATTTAACAGCAATTACACTTATTTCCACATTGGCATTCAATGGGAGTTTAACCACTTGAACGGTTTCGCGTGCGGGATAGTTTCCGGCAAAAAAACTACCATATACTTCATTAATTGCAGCAAAATCGCCAAGATCTACACAAAAAATAGTGGTTTTTACCACATGGCTAAAGTCCATATTTGCTTCTGCTAGTATGGCTTGCAAGTTTTCCATTACCTTTTTGGTTTCCGCTTTTATGTCTCCAGTAACCATTTCGCCTGTATGTGCGTCCTTTGGCACTTGGCCACTCACATATAAGGTTCCATTTACCAGAACAGCGTGGCTGTATGGGCCAATTGGTTCAGGCGCATTTTTGCTCGTAATTATTTTCTTTTCCATGTGTAAAGGCTTGTTATCTTTGTTTTTGATTTGAGACTGTGAATATGAAAATTTTGGTAAGAGGTTCAATGAACCGAATAAAAGAACTGCAAGAAAAGTTGGAAGGTATTTCATGTGAATTAACTTGCATAGATGATAGTGACTTAATAAGCGCAAATGTGCATCAATTTGATGTGATTTTCGACCTCAAATTTGATGAAAAAATTGAACAATTACACTATTACGCAGGATTAAAAAATATTCCTGTGTTTGTTTGTGCAGTAAAACAACAATTGGCAAAGGCCATTTTTGATTGTCATGCTAAAATAGAATGTACGCTATTTGGCATCAATGCGCTTCCTACCTTTATCAATAGAAGCTTAGCCGAAATCTCTTTGGCAAAAGAGTTGGATCGCCCTAAACTTGACTTGTTAATGAAGCAACTGGCTTGGGACTACAAAGTTGTAGAGGACCGAGTAGGGATGGTAACACCAAGGATAATTTTTATGATTATTAACGAGGCATGTTACACTTTGCAGGAAGGAACAGCAAGCCAAGCAGACATAGATACCAGCATGAAATTGGGCACCAATTATCCCTATGGGCCGTTTGAATGGGCAAACAAAATTGGGGTCAAACATGTATATGAAACCCTTGAAGCCATTTACCAAGATACGCACGATGAGCGCTATAAAGTTTGCCCGCTTCTTAAAACAAAGTATTTAAAAGGAGAAGAATTTTAATTTATCATAGATTAAAATCTGTGAAAAAATTATTGTATTTCTTGGCCAATATATTAGCTATTTATTCCATAAATAGGTATATTCGACTAATATTTTAACTACTATGTTAAGTTTTGGGATAGATAAAAAACCTAGTGATATTCAAAAAGACCTTTCGGTAAAACACAAGATTATTAGAAGGCAATTAGGGTATAGTCAAAGTGAGCTAGCCAAACGCTCCGGGGTGTCTTTGGGCAGTGTAAAGCGATTTGAGAATTCGGGTCAAATCTCTTTGGAATCTTTGCTCAAACTAGCTCAAATTTTAAATCGTCTTCACGATTTTGAATCAATTTTAACTAGCACCGAAAACCTAAAAGAAATTGAAAAGCTGTTTAGTGATAAAACAAGAGGATGATGATTCACGTCAAAAAAATAGTTGTTTCAATTCTGCTAAACAAAGATGAAATTGAAGTTGGAGAATTACTAGTTGAGGGCAGAGATATTTATTTTAAATATTATGCTGAATTTATAAAAAGGGGTATTGAAATATCGCCATTTAAGTTAAAATTAAATGGGGAAATAAATAAGGCAGATGCTATTCCTTTCGACGGATTATTTGGGGTATTTGCAGATTCATTACCTGATGGTTGGGGAAAGTTACTTTTGGATAGGCGGTTAATAAGTGTTGGCGTGAATTTAGATAATATCACCATGCTTGACAGGCTTGCATTTGTTGGAAGAAACGGAATGGGGGCACTTATTTATAAGCCTGAAATGGAGGAATTAGGGAACGAAAATCTCAAGCTAGAGTTGGATGAATTGGCTCGAGCATCCTTACAGGTTGTTTCGGGAGTTACTTCAGAGGTGATAGATGATTTATATAAATTAGGAGGCTCCTCTGGCGGCGCTAGACCAAAAATTTTAGTTGGATACAATCCAGTTTCAAATGTGCTAATAAGTGAAGGAAAAACAATGCCTGAAGGCTTTGAACATTGGCTTATAAAATTTCCATCATCTTCAGATAGGCCAGATATTGCAAACATAGAGTTCGCTTATTATAAAATGGCCTTAGATGCAGGAATAATAATAAATGATTCAAAACTGTTTAAAGGAAAATCTGGACAGGTTTATTTTGGAACCAAGCGCTTTGATAGAATTGGAAATAAACGCTTACACCTCCATTCTGCGGCTGGTATTATGCATGATAATTTTAGATTAAGTAATTTAGACTATGGAAATTTAATGGATTGCGCATTTAAACTTGAAAATGATGTTCGTGCCTATGAAAAAGTACTTCGATTAGCGGCTTTTAATGTATTTGCTCATAACCATGATGACCATAGCAAAAATTTTGCGTTTTTAATGGATGAAAATGGCGCTTGGAAATTTGCACCAGCCTACGATTTAACCTTTTCAAGTTCTGGTCATGGAATGCATAGCACTATGGTTGCCAATGAAAGCGCAAACCCCACAAAAAAGCATTTGATGGAATTAGCTGATTATTTTAAAATAAGGAACTCAAAGGCAATAATTGAAGAGGTTCAAACGGTAATATATAACTGGAAAATGTATGCCAAACAAGCTAATGTAAGCAGTAGTTCTATGAATCAAATTGAAAAAGTAATTGGACGAAAATCATATTAATAAACAAAAACTATGTTTAAATTACCTTTAGGAGTATGACCAAATCCCTTGGCACTTGGACCCGTTAAATCAGAAATTACACTAGAACTTGCATCGCAAACAAATTCTAAATTGTTATTTTGACTGTAAACTTTGTTGTAATAACTATTTGTAATAATTATAGTTAGGATCGCGATAGACAATTTTAGGATTTTCATGGCTTAAATAATTTTTTAAAAAAATAAGATTGATTTGTATATATAGTTGTAAAATAAACTCCACTTACTAATTCATCAATTTGTATTTCGGTATTGTTTTCTAAATATAAATTTGATTTATTGAAAACAATTTTACCTGTCATATCCATAATTTCAATTCGGCAATTGTAAATGGGATTAGGTGTTGAAATGAGCAAACTGTTATTTTTCATTTGAATTGAAACATTGGTTTCTTGTGCCTGTTCAACAGTTCCAATTTTTAAAGAATCAGTGATATAAACCTTAAAACTGAAAAAGAATTTTTGAGGAATCTGATAAAAATATTCGCATGGAATTTTAAATTTCGGTAACTGATTATAAAATAAAAAAATAACACTGTTATAATCCCAACCTCCAATAGAAGAACCATTAGGACCTATTCCCACAATTGAGGTTAAATATGGAGGAATATATAATTGCAATGTATTTGTATCATAAAAAATAGCCCTAGGTCTTTTATTAATAAAAGACTTAAATTCAGTCATTCCCGCTTTATTAGGGAATTTTCTAATATCCTTTTTTAGTTTTTTATTTTGAAATTCTGTATAGAAAATTGAATCAACAAAAAAAGCAAGGAACTCATCGCTTGAATCAACGTATTCGTCAAGACCAAGTTGAAAACCAACATCCCCCTCTTTATCTAATCCAATCGTTAAGGTGTCATAAATAAGTACCTGGGACGTGTCATCTCGCCAATATTCTAATACAAATTGGGTTTGCCAAGTAGGCTGGGATTTACC
>CAMCJW010000008.1 GCA_945875195.1 Chitinophaga pinensis
TGATGCAAAGAATGGTGGTGGAGATGAAGGATGAGTTAGAAAAAATAAAAGAACAAATAAACAATGTATTGTAAGGTTTAGGTTCATGACAAAAGGAAAAGTAGTAATTTTTTGTGCGCCATCTGGTTCTGGTAAAACTACCATTGTTAAACATCTTTTAAGGGTAAATGATTCTTTTATGTTTTCTATTTCTGCCTGTACACGCAAGATGAGAGCGGGTGAGGAGCATGGAAAGGATTATTATTTTTTATCTATTGAAGAGTTTCAAAAAAAGATAGTAGCGAATGAATTTTTGGAATACGAAGAAGTTTATGGCGGTAATTTTTATGGAACTTTAAAATCGGAAGTGGAGCGAATTTGGGCTTTAGGAAAAGTAGTTTTGTTTGATGTGGATGTGGTTGGAGGCTTAAATATTAAACATTATTTTGGTGAACAAGCATTAGCTATTTTTGTAAAGCCACCTAGCATTGATGCATTGGAAAAACGTTTAAGATACAGGTCAACTGAAACAGAAGAGACCTTAACCATGCGCGTTAGCAAGGCGGTTAGTGAATTGAGTTTTGAAAATAAATTTGAAAAAGTGATAATGAATGATGATTTGAATAAAGCCTTAGCTGAGGCTGAATATTTGGTTCAAAACTTTATTAATAGTTAAATAGATGAAGCAGGTTGGGTTATTTTTTGGGTCATTCAACCCTATTCATACAGGGCATTTAATTATTGCTAATTTTATGGCTGATTATGCCCTCTTGGATGAAATTTGGTTTGTGGTTTCGCCGCAAAATCCATTCAAAGAAAGTGGTGAGTTATTGGATGAGAATTTACGTTTGAACCTCTTAAATAAAGCCATTGAGGCAGATGAACGTTTTAAGTGGTGCGATATAGAATTTACGCTGCCAAGGCCATCTTATACTGAGCATACTTTATCTGAGCTGAGGAAAAAATACACGGATCATCAATTTACTTTAATTATTGGTGGCGATAATTTAAAGAGCTTTCATCAATGGAAAAATTACAAACAGATTTTGGAATTGCACCAAGTGTTTGTGTATGCTAGGGTGGGTATTGTTGACAAGCCTTTATTGGCAAATCATCCATCTATTAAGTTGTTTGAAGTTCCCTTATTAAATATTTCTTCTACTTATATCAGAGAGTCAATACAGGCAGGAAAATCTATTCGCTATTTGGTGCCAGATAGCGTAAGAATAGCCATCGATGAAAATGGTTATTATAAATCTTAGCTTGCTTTCCAAATAGCCTTTCTGTGGCAAAAAGCATATAAGCCATCTGGTCCTAACTCTCTGCCAAACCCAGAATGTTTGGTTCCCCCAAACGGAATACTCACATCACTTTTAACTATTTGGTTGATGTACACCATTCCTGTTTCAATACTATTTGCCATTTGCGCGGCCAATTCTGTGTTTGCTGTAAAAATACTTGCCCCTAATCCAAAATGGGTATCATTTGCTAATTGGATAGCTTCTTCAATTGTTTTAAATGAATATAAACTCAAAACCGGACCAAAGAGTTCTTCTTGATAGGCACGCGAATTTTTTGGAATATTTGTGAGTACTGTTGGCGGATAAAAGTAACCAGTTTTCGGAATTTCACCCGCTTGATATAAAAGTGTGGCGCCTGCTTCAACGGTTTCATTTACTTGATTTTCTAATAATTCTTTCAAGTCTTTGCGAGCCAGGGGACCAATATTAACATCCTCCAACATGGGGTTGCCCAATTTAAATTCCCTTATTTTTTGTAGGAGCAAATCTTTAAAGGCAGGCAATATATTTTCCTGAACCAAAAATCTTTTTGCAGCCACACAACTTTGGCCATTATTTTGAAAGCGAGAAAATACTACCTGCTCCATAATCTCGTTTAAAGGAGCATCCTCTAAAATAATTAATGGATCGCTTCCACCTAGTTCTAAAACGGCCGGTTTAATATTGGCAGCTGCTAATGATGCAACAATTTTACCCGCCTTTTCACTGCCAGTTAAAGTTACTGCTGCAATGGCATCATTTTCAATCAATTTAGCTACTTGGGTTTCATCAATAAATACGGTATTGAACAAGTATGGTGCTAGTCCGCTTTGATCCAATATTTTTTGTAAGGCAAGGCTACTTTGAGGTACGTTTGGAGCTGGCTTGATGAGCATGGCATTTCCGCTAACTATAGTAGGAATAGCACTTCTAAGAATTTGCCAATACGGAAAATTCCAAGGAAAAACACCTAAAACAATACCAAGTGCTTGGTATCTTAATTCAATTTGTGAGCCACTTTCTAACGCTTCAATTGTGGGATTCAACAACCGTTCAGCATTTTTAGCATAATAGTTGCAGAGGGCAGCACTTTTAATTACTTCTGCTTTGGCATGTATGTATATTTTGCCCATTTCTTGCGAGGCCATCTCGGCTAGCATGGGTGCATTTTCAATGAGCAGTTCGCCCAAGGGTTGTAAAAATGAAATACGTTCACTTACAGCCTTGTTTTGCCATTCATGTTGAGCAAGTTTTATTTCAGGTAGCAGCTTGTTTAATGCTGTTTGATCCAAAAATGAAAAGGACGCAAAATTTAATTCCGTATAAGGATTGATGCTTTGAAATGGAGTCATTGGTTTTAAAAGAATAGGCAATATAAAACAAGATAAAAAAAGAAGCCTCTGAGTGCTTCTTTTTTTAATTTAGTTTCCTCTAAAGTTAGCTGGGCGTTTTTCTAGAAACGCTGTGGTTCCTTCAATAAAATCTTCTGAACCAAAGAAATTTCCGAACTCATTGATTTCAATATTATTGCCATCGGCACGTTTTTCATAGTATGCATTTACGCAACGAATTACACCAGCAATTGCCATTGGGGCCTTGGTTTTAATTTTATTCAGTATTTCCTCACATTTAGGAATCAATTGGTCTGCTGGAACCACGTGATTCACTAAACCTAATTGCAAAGCAGTAGCGGAATCAATCATATCGCCAGTCATTAAAAATTCTAAGGCTCTTCCTTTTCCAATTAACTGAGCCAAACGTTGTGTTCCAGCATATCCTGGCGTAACTCCCAAGTTTACTTCTGGTTGGCCAAATCTCGCTTTTTCGGTGCAAACACGAATATGGCAGCTCATGGCCAATTCGTTACCGCCACCAAGTGCAAAGCCGTTTACAGCTGCAATAACTGGTTTTGGACAATGGTCGATAGCGCGTAAAACGGCATGACCATCTTCGCTCATTTTGGTTCCTTCTTCTACGGTGAAATTGGCAAATTCTGCAATATCAGCGCCAGCAGCAAATGCTTTCAATCCTTTTCCGGTTAAAATCACACCTCTCACATTGGGGTCATCATAAATACTCAATACAGCATTTTTAATGTCGCTTAGGGTTTGGATATTTAGCGCATTCAGCTTGTCTTCCCGGTTAATGGTGATGTAAAAAATTTGATCTTTTATTTCGGTTAATAATGTTTGATACTTAGTTTCAACATTCAATTGGTCAATCATACAATTTTTATTTAATAATTTTAGCTTGTAACTTTAATATTTATTTTCTTAAAACAAAAAAAACAGCTGTTACATTATTTTAAATAATTACAAACAACTTACTTTTTAAAAGGTTCTGTGTTCTTTTACCCAAGTTTTAATAAAGTCTGCAATCTCGTGTGTATGAGTGCCTGGCGTAAATAATTTTCCAATTCCTAACTTATTCAAAGTTTCAATATCTTCAAGCGGAATGATGCCACCACCTGTAACCAACACATCACCCATTTGGTTTTGATCCATGAGTTCTTTGAGTCTAGAAAATACGCTAATATGCGCTCCAGATAAAATACTCACGCCAATTACATCTACATCTTCTTGCAGAGCTGCTTGCACCACCATTTCTGGTGTTTGACGAAGTCCGGTGTAAATTACTTCCATTCCTGCATCTCGCAAGGCTGTGGCAATTACTTTGGCACCTCTATCATGTCCATCTAGGCCTATTTTGGCCACTAAAACTCTTATTGGGCGGTTCATTTTTTTCTATCTTTTTTTGAGTTTTTTTCTTTGCCAGTTCTATTTAGGAGCACAAAGTTTTTGTTTTGTAGTTCTTTTTCAAAATAGGTAATGAATTGTTCTTCATTGGTCATGTAAAATCTATATTGGTTTATGCCTCCATTTGGCTGTATTTGGGCTCCGTCTGCAAGCTGAGGTACACCAGGAATTGGATCATGATTGTAGTTCACATCCATAAATGGCATGTATCTTTGAAGTTTGAATTCTGGTGTGTTCTTAATTTTTTCATCTAACACAAAATAAACTTTTACTCCATTGTCAGTTGGTTCAAGAATCATTAAATTCCAAAGCGTTTTTACATCCTCATCGGTCTTGCCCAAAACAAACAAATTGCGAATTTGATGAATTTGAAAGTCTTGGTGAATGGTCCATATTTCATAGCCACTTTGATCAATAAATTTTATTTCATTTAAGCCAATGTCAATATGCAATGAATCAAATTTTTGAGATTTAAAATCTTTTCCTTTGAACTGATAATTCCCTTGTAATTGTTGGGGAATTAGGTCTTGATAGAGACCTGGTACTTTGTCGAATCTTGCTTGGTTACAAGCAGAAATAAATACTATGAAAAGCAATGCAGCTAATAATTTGTGTATTTTCATTGTTGTATAATTAATTGTTTAATTTAATGAGGGCATTTTCAATTCTCAATTTTGTTTCTGGATAGCCAATCATTTCCGCTATTTCAAACAGCATAGGTCCGCCAGCCACTCCAGTTAAAATTACCCTAAATAGTTGTAAGAAGTCTTTTCCTAAAATTTCGTTTTTTGCTAAGGCTTCATTGTAGGCTCCTTCAATGGCAGTTGATTTAAATTCTGGCAAAGAGGCCAATGCTTCATTTAGGTCTTTCAATAAATTTGGTATTTTATCATTCCAACGTTTTTTTACAACACTGTCGTCATAGGTATTTGGGGTAATAAAAAAGTAACTGCAATAATTCCAAATCTCATTGGTAAAACTTATTTTCTCTTTGATTAAACCACAAGCCATTAATAAGAATTCTTCCGAAAATGTTTGGTCTAAACCTTTCAACTTTATAGCTTCTTGCATAAACGGCAATAAGTTTTCGTTAGCAAGATGTCTGATGTATTGTTGGTTGAACCATTTTGCCTTATTTGGGTCGAATTTGGCGCCAGATTTACTAACTCTTTCTAGTGAAAATGCTTGAACCAATTCATCCATGGTAAATAGTTCTTGGTTGGTTCCGGGATTCCAACCTAAAAAAGCAAGTAAATTCACAACAGCTTCTGGTAAATATCCGGCTTCTCTGTAGCCACTATATATTTCTTGGGTTTTTGGGTCGATCCAATTAATTGGAAAAACAGGAAACCCTAATCTGTCACCATCCCGTTTGCTCAATTTGCCATTGCCTTCGGGTTTTAACAGCAGTGGCAAATGCGCAAATTTGGGCATCATTGCTTCCCATCCAAATGCCCTGTATAGCAATACATGCAAAGGAGCAGATGGTAGCCATTCTTCGCCCCTAATAACATGTGAAATTTGCATCAGGTAATCGTCTACCACATTGGCCAAATGATAGGTTGGCATGCCATCGCTTTTGAATAAAACTTTATCGTCGAGTTCATGTGTATTTACACTAACCCAACCTCTAATTTCATCATGTAATTGAACTTCCTCATTGCTTGGCAATTTAAAACGAACCACATAAGTATCCCCATTTGCCAGCCTTCTTTTCACTTCATCTTCTGGCAAAGTGATAGAATTTGTCATGCTTTCGCGTGTTTGGGCGTCGTATTTGGCGTCTATATTATTGGCCATAAGCCTTTCACGCATGTTTTCTAATTCTTCTGCTGTATCAAAAGCATAATAGGCTTTGCCAGCATCAATGAGCTGCATCACATATTGTTTGTACATGGGCTTGCGCTCACTCTGCCTGTAAGGTGCGTGTGGGCCATCGCCGAATCCAATACCTTCAACTGCATTTATGCCAAGCCATTTAAGCGATTCAATGATGTATTCTTCCGCACCCGGCACAAATCGTGTTTGGTCGGTATCTTCAACTCTTATAATAAAATCGCCGCCGTGCTTGCGCGCAAATAGGTAATTATACAAAGCGGTGCGAACCCCGCCTATATGCAATGGTCCGGTTGGACTAGGCGCAAAACGTACTCTAACTCTTCTCTCCATAGATTATTGGGTCAAATATAAAAAGTTAGCGGCTTTTATCTACTATGATTCAGTGTTATTGATAAAATTTAAAATAAAATTCGAAAATTTGTTCTCGCTGTAGTATTTTGCAGGCCTCAGTACAATTCAAATTATCCCTATTATGAGTGATCCAAGATTAAAACCATTATTCGACCATTTAAAAGAGGCTATGGACAATGCCGTTGACCATGCTGCCAATGAATTTACTAAAATCCGTGCTGGTAAGGCTCATCCTTCCATGTTAGATTCTGTAAAAGTTGATTATTACGGCTCATTGGTACCAATTAGCCAAGTTGCAAATGTGAATACACCTGATGGCAGAACCTTAACGGTTCAACCATGGGAAAAGAATGTTTTGCAAGCCATTGAAAAGGGTATAATTATTGCTAATTTGGGCTTTAATCCTACAAACGACGGTACTTTGATTCGCATCAGCTTGCCTATGCTCACTGAAGAGCGTAGAAAGGAAATTGTTAAAAAGGTAAAGCACGAGGCAGAATTTGCCAAAGTTGCTATCCGCACTATTCGTAAGGATGTGAATGAAAATATCAAAAAAGCACAAAAAGACGGTGTTCCAGAGGATGAGGCTAAAACTGCCGAGGCTCAAGTGCAAAAAACCACAGATGCTTACATCAAAAAAATTGATGATTTAACAGCAGCAAAAGAAGCAGATTTGATGCATGTATAATTGTTAACGAATGTTAAAATTACCTGCCAATGCTAAGAAATGGATAACACTAACCACGAAAGTGGTTGGTGTTTTTTTGTTATTAGCTGTTATAGTTTTCTTTTCATTAAGAGGATATTTTTTAAACAAAACCATTGAAAAGGTTCAGCAAAAAATGTTGAATAACTATTCTACAGTATTATTGGTGGAAGATGCGGGTTTCACTGGTTTGGCCGGTATAAGCTTAAAGGGAATTCAATTAATTCCCCAAGGTAAAGATACCTTGTTAAAGATGGATGAATTTCAATTGAGTGTGAAATTGTTTTATGCATTGTTTATGGATGTACGTGTAAAAAGTATATCAATACACAATGGCTATTTTCAGCTAACAAAAAAAAATGGGGTCAAAAATTTTGATCAATTTTTTCAAAAGAAAGATACCGTTGATATAGAGAAAAAAGAAGCCTCTGGAAGCAATAAGGAATTTAATTATGCTGAGGTTTTGTATAAACTTATTACAAAAGGGCTCAATAAAATTCCTAACGAGGTTGACATACACCACTTTTCTTTAAAAGGATATGATGAACAATTATATGTAGATTTTAATGTGGATGAATTAAAGTTAGTCAATGGATTGGTTAATTCAAAAATGATTGTTAGCTCCAATAATATGGTTCAAAATTGGGCTTTAGGTGGGCAAGTTAATCCAAGTGAAAGAAAAGCCGATTTGCAGTTTGAAAGAACGGATAGTGGGCGGGTGATGATTCCCTATCTTCCAGAAAGATTTAATTTGTTTGCAGGTTTTGGTTCAGCCCGCTTGGTGGTTGATGGTATTAGTTTTGATGACGACGAATTGAAAATTGATGGTTTGGCAAGTTTAAAATCGTTTGTGATTAACCATCCAAAAATTGCCAAAAAAGATGTGGTGGTTGATGCAGTAGAATTTAATTATGTTTATAAAATTGGTAGCAATTATTTATCATTAGATAGTGCTTCAAAGGTTAATTTTAATGGATTTGTTTTTCATCCATTTGTTCGCTTAGAAAATTCACCCGATACCATTTTTCATTTGGTGGTTCAAACAGAAAAGGCTCCAGCTCAAAATTTCTTGAACGCATTACCTGAGGGTTTGTTCTCTCACATCAAAGGCATGGAGGCTATCGGAAATATTAGTTATAGATTAGAATTTAAATACAATGAGAATAATCCAAACGACATGATATTTGAGAGTGTTTTGGAAAAGGATAATTTACATATTACTAAATACGGTGAAGCCAATTTAAATAAATTAAATAGAGAGTTTGTTTATGTACCAATGGAAAATGGCAGGTCTATGCGTCCAGTTTTTGTTGGGGCCGCGAATCCTTATTTTACCCCTTTAGATTTGATTTCTCCCTTGCTGAAAAAAAGTGTACTTACCTGCGAAGATCCATCATTTTATTGGCATCGGGGCTTTGTAACCGAGGCTTTTAGGCAATCTATTGTAAAGAATATACGCACAGGCAAGTTTAAAAGAGGAGCCAGTACCATTAGCATGCAATTGATGAAAAATGTTTTCCTCACCAGGGAGAAAACGATGGCTCGAAAACTGGAGGAAATTCTATTGGTTTATATTTTAGAAAATAACAACATCAGTTCAAAGGATAGGATGTTTGAGGTATATTTAAATATCATAGAATGGGGGCCAAATGTTTATGGAATAGGAGAGGCAACACAGTTTTATTTTAAGAAAAACCCGATGGATTTAACTTTAAGTGAAAGCATGTTCTTGGCAACCATTGTGCCGGGACCGAAGCACTTTATGTGGCGTTTTGGAAAAGATGGCACGGCTAAGCCATACTTAGAACGAACCTATAGATTTTTATCCAACAAAATGATTGGTAGGGGATTGATTATGCCAGAGGATACTATTGGCTTAACGCACCAAATTAATATCACTGGTGCTGCCAAACAATTTATAATTAAAAGTGATACTTTGGTTAATGACACCATTGTAGAACGCGAACTTCTTTTAATTGAAAATCATGAAGCAGTGGATGAAGAAGATTAATGGAGTAAATGCAGTTATTCTTGTTTTTATCATTGAATTGCTTCATTTTTTTTTCTTTAGGAGAGATTTAGGATTTATTGTTTCACCGGTCTTGTTTTTGGCTAGTGGTTGTTTTTACTATTTTTATTTGAGCAAGCGAGCTGAGCTTTTTTATCTAGAACCTGTTAAAGAGCGCTCTTATAAAATTTCAGCTTCTCATTGGAGGGCATTAGGTATCTTGTTATTTTGCATTTTTATAATAGTAAGAAGCTTTATTATTCTACGACCAATTGATGTGAAAGATTCGGATATTATTCCGCTTATTTTGAATGTTTATGTAGATAGGTTTTTGGATGGTGAAGCGGTATACGCCGCTTATACTGGTTTTAATTACGGCACCTTTGTTCCCAATTATATGCCATTTCAGTGGTTGCCTTTTACCTTAACCAGGTTGTTGCTGATTGATCCAAGATTTATTCACGCAAGTATTTTCATGCTTGCAATGCTTGCAATGATTGTAAGGTCGTATCATGTTTCATATACTATAAAAGAGTTGATGGCTAAATGCTTGCTTCCGTTTGTGTTTTTAGGATTAATTTTTTTTAAGCAGGAAAAAGATTTTTCGGTAACAGTAGAATTGGTTATAGCGGCCTATTATATTTTATTGGCATTGTGCCTTTTTAGTACGTCAAAGATTTTTCAAATTGTAGGCTTAGGGTTGTCATTGTTATCTAGGTATTCGTTGCTGTTTTGGATGCCTGTTTGGGCTTTGTGCAAGTGGTTGTATAACAAAAAGGAGTTTTTATTTATAGGTATTGGCTTGCTTATTTTTGGCATCATCTTTTATATTATTCCATTTGTGATCCCTAATCCAGAGGTATTAAGCAAAGGTTCTAACCTTTGGATTGATGCCTCCTTGAATGAATGGGATGGCCAAGATTGGCAGCCAAAAGGAGATAGGCCTTTTCAGTTGTTTCAGGGTTTAGGTTTTGCCTCTTGGTTTCACCAATTTTACCCTGGAACTTTAATGGATAAATTGTTGGCTTGTAAAAATGCTTTGATTGGATGTAGTATCTTAAGCACTTTGTTTTTAATGTATGCCAGGTTTAAAAATAGCAGCTTAGATCAGCGCATTTTTTTATTGTTGTCGTTTAAGTTTAGCATAACCATTTTCTACTCTCTGGTTTTTATACCTTATGTATATCTTTATTGGGTGCCGCTGGCCTTAAGTATGGTAATTCTGGTTCAATTAAAATTGGTTCAACCAGAATCATAAAAGAACTATTTAAAACAGTTTAAATTTATTTTACTGCCTTTGAAAAATATAATACTGCTTTACCTTTCCATTGCTTTCAGTAAGCTCAAAAAGGGTATCTTTTTTGATTAAGTGATCTGATAACAGACTATTTAATTGAATGCCACTTTCTGTAGCAAACGAATACGGATCAAATAATATCAAATCCCCAGAGCTAAGCTTTTCCATAGGATTACCCAATCCAGCATAGAGCCATTCATTAGGATCAAACATGTTTTTATTGGTAAATAGAGCAAGATTTGCATCAGCGCCCATGTATTTTTGATTTGGAAATTTGTTCACTAAATAGGGGCCAACAATTTCTTTAGCAAATTCTTGTTCTTCGCTTAAATAACAGGATGATTTGAAATTGATAGAGGCTGGGTTATTTAAAAAAGGAAATATGATTATTGCCGTTATTAGTACCCATTTAATTTGCTTAGAAATAGTTAGCGGGCTTAATTTTAAAATTTGGTTGTATCCATAAAGAATTAGTATGCCTGTTAATGGAAATATTGTTACCAAAACCCTATTTAGTCCCATCGAATTAAAGATACCCAATGCCCAAAAAATAGTATGGGCCAGCACAAATGCAACAATTATTCCATCTATTAAAAATATTTCTGCGAGGTTCATTTTTTTTCCTAATTGAACCCAATTTTTGAGGTGAAAAAATGCACCTATCCATAAACCAATAAATAAAATTGGTCCTAGGCCAAAATATAATTGTATCAAAAAATGACTCCAATTTCCTTTGCCATAAATACTGCTTGCTGAGGCATAAGGAATTTTAGTAAAAACCCATAATATGTCCTTGTAAAAGTACCATCCTGCTATTGAGAAAATTAGGTGTCCAAGCATTAACCAAGGAAGTTTTTTATATTGATTTATTAGGATAAGGTAAGTAGAAAATACCAATAGAATGATTAATCCTTCGGAACGAACAAACGGTAAAAGGGAGGCAATAGATAAGGACCAATTTGGTTTTTCATCAAACCAAAAATAAATACTTAGAATAAGTACTAGTGCAGATAATGGTTCGGTATATCCCGAGAGCATAATGGTAAAATACATGGAAGCAGCAAGTACCAGAATTCCTGTCCAATACCAATTTTCGTAACCTAATCTCTTGGCAGTTAGGGAGGCTAAATGCGCGGCAAAAATGGCACACAATACATTGAAAATTTTCATCCCGGTAAAGCCAAATTGGGCAAAAGGAGACGCTAAAATGGTAAATAGTGGTTTACCCCAATGGTTAAAAAATAAGATGGGCTGTTGCCAAGAAAATTTTGCACAAATAAAATGTGAGATGCTATCTCCTCCAGTGCCGTTCCCATTAGTGAATATAGCGGTTAACAAGCAAGCAATAGAAATTAGAACAAAGGTAAATTGGGCAATTTTTTGTTCAGTCAATTTCATGCTTATCCTTTAAACATACCATATTTAATGATACAATAGATTGCTCTAAAACCATCCTTCCAGCTTATTTTTTTTCCTTCGGCGTAGGTTCGGCCATAATAAGAGATACCCACCTCATAAATGCGAATATTTGGGATGCGGCTGATACGGGCAGTTACCTCTGGCTCAAAACCAAATCTCTTTTCTTGTAGTGGAAGCGATTTAATAATATCTGCCTTAAATAACTTGTAACAGGTTTCCATATCTGTTAGGTTGAGATTGGTAAACATGTTGCTGCCAAAGGTTAGGATCTTATTGCCAATAGAATGCCAAAAAAATAAAATTCTATGTGGATTTCCCCCCATAAACCTAGATCCATAAACCACATCAGCAAAGCCATCAGTGATAGGTTTTAAAAGGATGTTTATCTCATTTGGATCATATTCCAAATCGGCATCTTGAACAATAATATAATTGCCGTTAGCCTGCTTTATTCCTGTATGTATTGCTGCACCCTTACCTTGATTTACGGTGTGTTCAATAAACCTAATATAAGGTTTGGTTTTCATGTAGGCTTGAATAACTTCTGCCGTATTATCTGTTGAGCAATCATTCACAATTACTACTTCCTTTTCTATGCCATTAATCAATTGAACTGCATCTACCTTATCAAGGATATTATGGATGGTTCTCGCCTCATTATAGGCAGGGATGATGATAGTTAGTTTTTCTCCCATGAAATTTGTAAATCAAGTATTTGTTTAGTGTGTGGCTTCTTTGTGTGCGATATTTTGAAATTCGTGATCTTTATACCAGCATTGATTTTTATTAATTTTCCTTTTTCTTAGAATTAAACAGCTCTTCTTTATTTACTTCCTTAATTAAATCGCCATGTTTCAATGTTTTTGAAATAGCACTGTAGGGTCCAGAAATTAATTGGTCGTCTTCCTTTAAACCCTCCAAAATCTGAATGTACTTGTCGTCTTGAATGCCAGTTTTTACCTTGCGTATTTTGGCTTTGTTTCCTTGGTTAATAAATACTACCTCAATATCATTTTTGCTGTCAATTAAAGTGACTTTTTTCTCTTTCTTTTCTTCAGTTTCTATTGTGTCCATTGCGCTTTCCTGACGAACAGTTACAGCCTCAATAGGCACTACCAAAACATTTTCTACGCGCTCTGTTTGAATCTCCACACTGGCGCTCATACCTGGTCTAAACACAGATTTTCTTTTTCCAAATAACAAAGTAAGATCTTGGTAGCTGCTTCTCAAAATTCTAATTTTTACCACAAAATTTGTCACTTGGTCACTGGTGGTTTGTGCTGAGGTTGTTGCGCTGTTAGCAATTTCTGTTACAATTCCTTTAAACTTTCTATTGGGGTATGCATCTACTTCAATTTCTGAGGTATCACCCAAGCCAACTTTTATGATATCGTTTTCGTTTACATCAACACTCACTTCCATATCGTTTAAATTGGCAATACGCATCATTTCTGTTCCTGCCATTTGCGAAGTTCCAACTACACGCTCTCCTTTTTCAACACTTAATTTAGAGACAATACCATTTACAGGCGAAAATATTTCGGTACGGGTAAGACTTTTTCTCGACTCTTTGAGGGTAGCCTCAAAACTTTTTACATTGAACTCTGCAGACAACACACTTTGTCTGCCGGCTTCAACCTCGGCTTTGGCGTTTACATAGGTGCTTTTTGCGGTTTCAAATTCTGCATCAGAAATTAATTTCTGGGCATACATTTTTTTATTTCTTTCATAAGCAGCAGAAACTTCAACAAATCTTCCTTCGGCCTGAGCCAACCTGGCTTTGGTAGTGGCTAAACTTGCTTTGGTATTATTTAAAGATGCTTCCGACCTATCTAAAGCAGATTGGTATAACTCAGGGTCGATGCGGGCCATTAATTTTCCGGCTACTACAGAATCACCTTCTTTTACATACAACTCTCTAATTTCACCAGAAACATCTGAGCTAATCTTAACCTCTTTTTCTGGCTGAACCCTGCCATTGGCAGATACGGTTTCAATAATGGTTTTTCTTTCAATTTTTGCTACAGTAACTGGTATGCCTTCACTTTTTCCAAGCCATCCTGCTTGCTTACCAATAACGGCAACTATGATTAAAACAATAACCCCAATAATTAAATATTTAAGGGTATTACTTTTTTTCTTTACTTGGTTCATATTTACTTATTAATAAAGAGGTTTGCCTAGATAAAAATCAAGAACTTTTCTTCTAAATACCAATTCATATTTAGCTTGAGTAAAATCTGCATCGGCACGAATGTAGCCGTTTTTTGTATTTAAATAATCAGCAATGCTCATACCACCCAATTCAAATTGCTTTTCTGCCACTTCATAAGATTCTTTATTGGCTAATAAATTTTCCTCATTTGCCTGGTATCTTTTGAAAGAAGATTTAAAATCTACATATGATTGTGCGATGCTTCTGTACAAATTATTTTTTGTTAATTTTTCAGTCAGCTTGGTACTTTCAACACTCATTCTTGATTTTTGAACATTGGTGTTAACATTCCAACCATTGAATATGGGCACACTTAGGTTCAAACCGATATTACTACCTAAATTACGGGTAAATTGATTGGAAAATGGTGTTGTTTGATAAGATGCATACCCAGTAGGAACAGTGCTATAGACAGGTATGGGTGTACCATTATAATCGCCTGCTCCAATAACTGTGGTTCTGTAAAGCAAATCTCCAACACCAGTTGAACTTTGTGTGGTGTAAAAAGAATTGAAGCCAGCCGATAAGGTTAACCTAGGCGATCTTCCGCCACGTGCTATGTGATAAGAGAGTTCAGATCCTCTTAAACGCTGTTCTGCTGCTAATACATCCGGACTTTGTTTCACAAACTCCAAATAAATGGCATCTAAAGATTTTGGTTCATCGGCTATGTTTAATTCGTCTATGCTTGGTTTTTCAACCTTGTAACTGGTATCAGGCTTTATTTCAATCAATAACCACAAATCGAGGTATGATTGCAATAAAGCATTTTGCGTATTTACAGCGGCCAATTCTTCACTCGACAATTGCGCTTTTAGCTGTAAATACCTGGTTTTATTGCTGCTCCCTAACTCATACATTTTTCGCTGTCGATCTACTTGTGCCAAGGTTGCTTCTATGCGCGTTTGCGCAGAATTATTTAACTCTATATTTAATAGCACACGTAAAAAAGCATTACACACATTTAATGTGATGGTGTTTTTTGTTTGCTCTAAATCTTTTTCACTTGCCTTGAAAATTGATTCTTGTACCCTCACATTGTTTACATTTTGAAAGCCATTGAATAAAGGCATGCTGCTATTTAAACCAAATGAATTGGTTCTAAAAGCTACTCCCTCTTTGGCTAAATTGGTGGCAGGGTTGATGGCAAAACCTGTTTGCCAATTATTAGAAACATTTCCATTTACTGTAGGTAACAGGGCCATTTTACTTTGCAAATAATCTGCTTTGCTCATTTGAGTAGTAAGTGCCTGTTGTTGCACAGTAATGTTTTTACTGAGAGCCTGCTCCACACAAGCTTTTAGCGACCATATTTTTTGGTCTTGAGCCCTTACAGAATGTAGGCTACAAAAACAAAGTGCAAATAGGACGGTATTTTTTTTGAATATTTGAACCATTGATTAATTTTGGTAATTAGGTTTTGATGCGAAAATAATGTTTAAATATAGAATCCCGACTATTCTTCAACGACTCTTTCCTAACTATACATGGAAGGTTAAAACCAATGATAAGCAGCTGTTTTTAACATTTGATGATGGTCCGCACCCAGAAATAACTCCTTGGGTGCTAGAGCAGTTAAGTATATTTGGCGCTAAAGCAACTTTTTTCTGTGTGGGAGACAATGTGCGTAAATATCCAAAAACTTATCGTCAAATTATTGCTGAAGGGCACCAAACGGGCAACCATACCTACCATCATTTGAAAGGTTGGACCACCGATGACCTTACTTATTTTGCTGATGTAAAAAAGGCTGAAGGGTATATAAATAGCAATTTATTCAGGCCTCCTTATGGTAGAATAAAATCTTCACAAGGAGCCATGTTAAATAAAGAGTATAAAATTATTATGTGGGATCACTTGAGTTGCGATTATGAAAAAAAATTAAACATTGATTACAGTATTGAGCAGATGAAAAAAGTTAAAAATGGAAGCATTGTGGTATTTCATGATAGTGAGAAATCGTTTGAAAATTTAAAGCAACTTTTGCCGCAACTGCTTGCTTATTATTGCAGTGAGGGATATCAATTATTAGCCATTCCTCAGAATTAATTTATGATAGAAATTTTGCTCTTACTCATTCTTTGGTTATTTGTATTCTTGCAAATACTAGTAATGGCGGGCTATTTTTCTGGTAACCCAAAGGTAAAACCAGCAAGGAGCAACCCCAAAGTGGCTATTATTATTGCAGCCAGAAATGAGGAAGCAAACATAGAGGCTTGCCTGCAAAGTATTCTTCAATTGAACTATCCTCAAGAGTTAATAGAGGTATGGATTGGAAATGATAGGTCTACTGATCAAACTGCGCTGTTGGTGAAGAATTTTATTTCGGGTCGAACCAATTTTCATTTGTTTGAGGTAGAGGGAGAGCTAGGTTCAGCAAGGGCTAAAGGAAATGTTTTGGCGCAGCTTGTACAACAAACCCAATCCGAATATATTTTTGTAACAGATGCAGATATTACCGTTGCGCCTGATTGGGTCAAACATTTATTGCCTTATTTATTGCAGCCCAAAACAGGCATAGTGAGCGGAACTACTTTGGTTGATGGCAATAATTTTTTTGCAAAATGGCAAGGTATTGATTGGATTTTGGGCAATGGAAATTTGATTGGTTTGGATAGATTGGGCCTAAAAAGTACAGCGGTTGGAAACAATATGTGCTTTACAAAAGAGGCGTATTTGGCAACTGGTGGTTATGAAAACATGACTTTTTCTGTTACCGAAGATTTTCAGTTGTTCAAAGCCATCAGGGCCATGGGTTATGAGTCGGTAAATGTATTAGCCAGAGCCTCTCTCAATATTTCAAAAGCTCAAGGTAATTTCAGGAATTTCTTGCACCAGCGCAAACGTTGGATGATTGGGGCGCAAGATTTACCTGATTATTGGTTGCTCATTTTTGGATTACAAGCCAGCTTTTATCCATGTTTGTTTCTATTACTTTTGGTTCATACCAAATTGGCTATAATAGTATGGGTTATTAAAGTTATTTTACAACTATTTTATATCGGTTTGATCCAAAAAAAGTTGAAGGTGAAATGGCATTGGCCAACATTTTTGACCTATGAGTTCTATTCTTTATTTATTCATTTTGCCATGATTGGCTTTTACCTTTATCCTGTTAAAATGGATTGGAAAGAGCGCACATATTAAAGACTGAGTAATTAAATTACTTATATTTGCCAAGTGAATTTTATAGATACCCATACACATTTGTATGCAGAAGAATTTAAGGATGATAGAAAGGCAGTAATTGAAAAAGCCATAAATAATGGTGTAAGCAAATTATTCTTACCCAATATTGATATTCATTCTATTCAACCCATGTTGGATTTATGCTGGGATTTTCCAGAAAATTGTTTCCCCATGATGGGCTTGCATCCTTGTTCGGTGGATGCACATGTGGAGGCACATTTGTTTCAAATTCAAAAATGGTTTAAGAAAAGAAAGTTTTATGCTGTTGGTGAAATTGGTCTCGATTATTATTGGAGCACCGAATTTAAGGACCAACAAATTAAGGCCTTTCGCCTTCAAATTCAGTGGGCTATTCAAATGGATTTGCCCATTGTTGTTCACTCAAGAAATAGCAATGAAGATGTAATTGCCATTTTAAAAGAAATGAAGCACCCCAAATTACGCGGCATTTTTCATTGCTTTGGAGGGAATGAAGCGCAGGCAAAAGAGGTGGTTGAAATGGGTTTTTTATTAGGTATTGGTGGTGTAATAACTTTTAAAAATGGTGGCTTAGACAAGGCCATTGAGGACATAGATTTAAAGCATTTGGTTTTAGAAACTGATTCGCCATACTTGGCTCCGGTTCCGCACAGAGGCAAGCGCAACGAAAGCTTATATATTTTAGACATTGCCAAAAAGTTGGCTGAAGTAAAAAAGGTAGGCTTGGCTCAAGTAGCAAAAATTACTACCGAAAACGCCAACATGATTTTTGGAATAGAGATGAGTTTATAATGACTATTTAATAAATTTTTAGCATCCTATTCCTAATTCTTGTGATTTTTTATCTTCATTTATTTATTTTAAGTTTGTTCAAAATAACAATTAAATGAAAAAAATATACTTATTTATTTTAGTTACTATTTGTGCAGCAACCGTTCAAGCTCAAAGTATTTCTTTATTGGGTTATGGAGGTGCTTTAACTGGTTCTAGAGTTTACCCTGTTTCTGGAGATTACAGGGTAAAGGGAGATTGGTGTTATGGCGCTGCCCTTGAATTTGAAGTGCCATTTGGCTCTGTAACTTTAGGATGGAGCGGTCAACAAACTACTTTGGTTAAAGAAGGAAGTTTTTCTGCTACTAGTAAAATTAGTGATTTAAACGTTAACTATTATCAATTAGGATTTAATAAAGACCTATCGGATGGTGCTGTTCGCCCGCATACCATATTTTCACTTGGTGCCGCACAATTTAATCCTACTGGTGAACATAATTTAACTGGCGATAAATGGTTTTTTGCAGCTACTTTTGGATTAGGACTAAAAGCCGACATCAATGAAAGAGTAGGGTTGCGGATTCAGGCCAAAGGAAACATGCCGTTAGAAATGGGAGGAGCGGGTATTTTTTGCACTTCTGGCGGTTGCGCTCCTAATCTTTATTTCAACCCAATCCTTTTTCAAGGAGAATTTACCCTTGGGTTGGCAATTAAGTTAAAATAAGGTTTAATTAATTATTAAAAAAGCGGCATCTATGGTGCGGCTTTTTTTTACATTTTTTGCAAAAAAAATGGGATTATAACATTATTTATTATTATTGATGAATAAAACGTTTCAATTTGAAGAAGATTCTACTAGTAATATTTCTATATTTTATTATTTCACTCAACACCTCAAAGGCTCAAGCCCCAGTTTTGGTCAGGGGTTTTGTGAAGGATATTAAAACTGCTGAGGCACTTATTGGTGCCACAATTTCTGTAAAAGGTACTACCATGGGTGTTTCAACAGATTATGAGGGTGCATTTACTTTAAAGGTAAATCAGCAACCACCCTTTATTATTGTAATTTCTTATGTTGGCTATATTAAGACTGAAGTAAATGTAACCAGTGTTACTAAGCCTTTAGAGATAAAACTGAAGGAAAATACGCGTCAATTGAATGAGGTTTCAATCAAGGATTCACGCATTACCATGAAACAAAAGCAGGCACCTCTTACCATTGAAACCATGGACGCCATTGCTATCAAAGAAACGCCTGCAGCAAACTTTTATGAAGGCTTGGCGCATTTAAAAGGGGTCGACATGACTAGCGCAAGTATTGGGTTCAAAATAATAAATACCAGAGGATTCAATAGCACTTCGCCCGTAAGGAGTTTGCAATTAATTGATGGCGTGGATAACCAATCACCAGGCTTAAATTTTTCGCTCGGTAATTTTTTGGGTGCTTCCGAATTGGATGTGCAAAAAGTAGATTTAATAGTAGGCGCAAGTGGAGCTTATTATGGTCCTGGCGCTTTTAACGGGGTAATCAATATGCAAACCAAGAATCCATTTCTTTTCCCCGGACTAAGTGTGCAAATGCGAATAGGCGAAAGGAAATTAACCGAATTTGCCATAAGGTATGCAGAGGTTTTTAAGAATAAAAAAGGAGAAGATAAATTTGCATATAAAATAAATTTGTTTGCAATGAGCGCATTAGATTGGGAGGCCACCAATTATGAAAAAACCTTGCAAAGTCCGGTTGATGAAAGAAATCCGGGTGGTTACGATGCCGTGAATGTATATGGTGATGAGTATTCAAATTCTAGGTTCAAACAAACTGGCATAACATACTTAGGTTATGGCTATACCACTCGCAAGGGTTATATGGAAAAAGACTTGGTAGATTATAATTCCAGGAATTTAAAAATGAGTGCGGGCCTTTATTATAAAGTGAAGAAAGATGTTGAACTTATTTTTTGCTCAAATTTTAGTACTGGAACCACGGTTTACCAAGGCGACAATCGTTTTAGTTTAAAAGATATTTTGTTTAATCAGAATAAATTAGAACTACGAAAGGAGAATAGTTTTTTTATTAGAGCTTATAACACCAAAGAGAATGCGGGCAATAGTTTTGATGCTTATGCAACGGCTTTGCTTTTACAGCAGTATGCCAAATCAGACAACAATTGGGCTAAAGATTATGCCGAAAATTGGAATAGCATAGCTTATAATACCATTATTGGACTCAGGCCGCCAGCTAATAGCACACCACCAGGAATTGAATATGAAAAATATGCAAACCATTATTTAAATAATTATTATTATGATTCCTTGGTGCGTTACCATGGCTTAGTAAGAAGTCAAACAGATATTAAACCCTCTAACCAAACAGGTGGTTTGGCTCGGTTTGAACCAAATACAGGTAGGTTTGATTCTGCTTACAAAGAAATTATTTCTTTAACAAATAGGGAAGGGGGATCTCGTTTTTTTGATCAATCTGCCTTATATCATTTAATGGGAGAGAAGCAATTTAAGGTAAAAGAATTAGATGTAAGGATTGGTGGAAATTACATGTTATATGCACCTTACAGCATGGGAACTATCTTTTTGGATACCACAGAAAGAATTAGAAACAATGAGGTTGGCGCTTATTTAGGTTTGGAGCACAAATTTTTTACAGATAAATTAAAGGTTAGTTTCACGAACAGGTTAGATAAAAATCAAAATTTTAATTTGCTCTGGTCGCCAGCAGCTTCTTTTGTTTATTCTTACAAAGCGCATGTTTTTCGTTTTTCTGCATCCAGTGCCATTCGTAACCCTACTTTAACTGATCAGTACATCAATTTGAATGTAGGTAGGGCAACACTTTTAGGAAACTTAAAAGGTTTTGATAGTTTGGTTACTGTGGGAAGTTTGATTGATGCATTTAATAATGGTAAAAACAGGTTGTCGTATTTTAATGTGGCGCCAATTAGACCAGAAAGGGTTAAATCCGTTGAGTTTGGTTACAGAGGAAATTTAGGTGAAAAGTTTTTCATTGACATGAGTTACTACTACAGTTGGTACGATGATTTTATTGGGTATAAAATTGGTGTAGACGTGGATTGGCCAGCAAATGAAGTTTATTTAAATTCTGCAAAAGTTTACCGAGTAAGCACAAATGCACTCGACAGAGTAACCACCCAAGGATTTTCCATAGGTTTAAATTATTACTATGAAAAGGCCTTAGGCTTTGCGGCAAATTACTCATGGAATGAACTAAATAGGCATGGCTCTACCGATGATTTAATTCCAGCTTTTAATACACCACCTCATAAATATAATTTAGGTGTTAACGGGCGAGAAATAGATTCAAGGTTTTTTGGTGTGCAAATTCTTAATTGGGGATATAGCGTAAATTATAAATGGCAACAAGGTTTTGTTTTTGAGGGCTCTCCTCAATTTACAGGGGAGGTTCCAGCTTATGGAATGGTTGATGCCCAAATAAATAAATATTTCCCTCAAGAGAAGCTAATTGTTAAGATTGGTGCCAGTAATCTATTAAACAACAAGGTGATACAGGTTTATGGTGGACCTAAAGTTGGTAGGTTGGCCTACTTTTCACTCTTGTTTGATTTTTCTAAATAGTTGCAAAAAATACAAATGACTTGATTATATTATAAAATGAGACTTAATTAGCAAGATTAAATTTAAAACAAACACTAAAAAAAATATGAAAAAACAATTACTTAGAGGATTAGCCATTATGGCCTGTACTCTTGCAATGCATGCAAATGCACAGGTGAGATTCATCGATCCTGTTTTCCAAGGAGTTACAAAAACCAGTAACTTAATGTATGATTCAAATGCAGCTGTAAACATTCTATTTGGCCAAGTACCGGGAATACAACCTTTGTATTCAGCTAAACTAAGATGCGATGTGTATGAGCCAACAGGCGATACTTCATCAAAAAGACCTTTGATTATCTTAGCCCATACTGGTAGTTATTTACCAGCAGTGGTTAACAGACAAACTACTGGAAATAGAAATGACAGTGCAATAGTTGAATTAGCAAACAGTTTTGCTAAAAGAGGTTATGTTGTGGCTGCAATTGACTATCGTTCTGGCTGGAACGCTGCTTCAACCGTTCAAGCAGATGCAAGAGAACAATTATTAAAAGCTACTTTTAGAGGATTGCAAGATGCACGTAATGCAGTTCGTTATTTAAGAGTAAATGCAAGTACCTACAAAATTGACACTTCTAGAATTATTTTAGGTGGTCAAGGTACTGGTGGTTACATTGCTCTTGCGGGAGCAACAGTTAGTAGCAGAGCCGACATAGAGTCGAATTTGAAGTTTTTACGCGGAAATTTAAGTCCAATGGTTAGCATGGATACATTAGGTGATTGGACTGGCCTAGGCGGTTTGGCTCCTTTAAACTATGGTGCTGATGCAAGTGTTTCTAGTGATTTTGACATGGTTTTCAATTATGGTGGTGCTATGGGTGATACAGCTTGGATGAAAACAACCAGCTTACCAATTGTAAGTTTACATTGCACAAAAGATCCATTTGCTCCATACAATACAGGTAACGTAGTTGTTCCAACAACTGGTATTACAGTTATACCTAATGCAAGTGGTGCAGGTGATGTTATTCCTAAAGCAAACAAAATGGGTATCAACAATAAATTAAATGCTATTGGTTATGCAGATGCAATTAGTAAGCGTGCCATGATGGTGCCTAATGCAGAAAATAACATGTTTGGTTTTGAGTCTTCTTTCCCATTAGAAAATTCACCTTGGGAATGGTGGAGTTCACCAGTAATGATTGCTACAACTGCAGTTCCTTACCAAGGTTCTCCATTATCATCTCCTTTCTTTGGTTTCTTGCCTACTAACGGTCGTTTAGCAGATTCATTGTCATTGGTTACTAACCCAAATATGTCTGTAGCTAAAGGTAAAGCTTATTGCGATACGGTTGTTAGATTTGTTGCGCCTCGTATTGCTCAACAATTAGATTTAACTGGACCAGTAGCTTTGAATAGTTTCTCTTTGCTTTCACCTGCTAACAATGCAGCTGTTGATATTTATGACAGTGCTTCATTGTCTTTTACTGCAACATGGGGTAAATCACAAGTAGCAATAGCTAAGCCGGGGTCAACTACTTATTTGTTCCAATTAGATACTGGTAGCTTTAAAGCGCCGGTTCTCTCATTGCCACTTACTGACAGTACTTCAATAATTGCACCTCAATCTGCTATTTATGGTTTGTTAACTAGCTTAGGTGTTGGCGCTGGTCAACCTGTTACCCTAAAATGGAGAGTTATAGCTAGCAACCCTGTTTATATGATGAACTCGGCTACAACTAACATGATTGTTTTAACTAAGAAAATGCCTGTAGGTATCAAAGAAGCTGATCTTAACTTATTTGTAACAGTTTATCCTAATCCTGCAAATGATTATGTAAAAGTAAACATGGACAATAGCAAAGCGCCTATCAATACTTTAGTAGTATACGATATAATGGGTCGTGAGGTTGTTAATTTGACTGGTGTTAATGCTCATAATTATACTTTAAATACCAATGGTTTTAACCCTGGTGTTTATATCATGAATGTTAGAACTAGCAATGGTGCAACTGCTACCAAGCGTTTCACAATTAACTAGTATTTTCCAAATTATATTAACTCCCCTTAGGTTGCAAAATCTAAGGGGAGTTTTTTTTATAGTGAAACTTAGCTAGTTTATTTAGTTACAAACCCATCAGGTTCGCATGTTTATAGGTAAATTGTCATTCTAGTAACACATGTCTCTAGGGGTTAAATATAAAACTATTAGCTAAATGAGATATAATAGAATATTTTTGAGAAACTAATATAAATAAAATGAACCAATGGACCACAACAGAAGGTAAGCTTTG
>CAMCJW010000009.1 GCA_945875195.1 Chitinophaga pinensis
GCTGACGGAACCCTTAACCACGAAGCTTCATTTTATGATTTATCCATTACTAAGAATGTGGCCAGTTTATTTATCTCAGTATTTTTCTTGTGTTGGATCATGCTATCTGTGGCCAATCATTACACCAAGAACAAAGGCAAAGCGCCAAAAGGTCTTGCCAATTTGATTGAAACTTTGATCATTTTTATCAGAGACGAAATAGCAAAACCATCAATTGGACCTAAATATGCAAAGTTTTTGCCTTACCTACTAACCATATTTTTCTTCATATTTATTAATAACTTATTCGGTTTGATCCCATTTTTTCCAGGAGGAGCCAACGTAACTGGTAACATTGCTGTTACCATGGTATTGGCTTTGTTTACATTCATTATCACATCAGTAAATGGTAACAAAAGCTATTGGGGTCATATTTTTATGCCACCAGGCGTTCCTAAAGGTTTATGGGTATTGTTGATTCCAATTGAAATTATTGGTATGTTAAACAAACCAATTGTACTAATGATACGTTTGTTTGCTAATATCACTGCAGGCCACATTATCATTTTAGGATTTTTTAGTTTGATATTCATTTTCGGTGCCATGAACGCTAGTTTGGGCTTAGGAGTTTCAGTTTTATCTGTAGCTTTTACTACCTTTATGAATTTCCTTGAATTGCTTGTTGCCTTCCTTCAAGCTTATGTATTTACCTTGCTTTCTGCCTTGTACTTTGGTTCAGCAGTAGAAGAGCACGCTCACGAAGAACATCATTAATCAATAAATATAAATCAATTAAACATCACAATTATGACACTTTTAAACATCATTCTACAAGCTGCAACTGATCCAGGATTTGCTAAAATGGGTGCCGGTATCGGTGCTGGTTTAGCTGCAATTGGTGCAGGTATGGGTATTGGCCGTATCGGTGGTAGCGCATTGGAATCAATCGCTCGTCAACCTGAAGTATCTGGCGACATTCGTGCAAACATGATCGTAGCTGCTGCCCTTATCGAAGGTGCTGCTTTCTTTAGTATCGTGGTTTGTCTTTTGATCGTATTGCTGTAATCGGAATACAAATTAGAACACAAAGAACATAGCTCTTTGTGTTCTAATAATAGTATCACCATTACCCATTATTTATTAAAAACAAAACAGCATGGAATTAGTAAAACCCGGTTTAGGGCTACTTTTTTGGATGACCATTACGTTTAGTATCGTATTGTTTATCTTATCAAAATTTGCCTGGAAGCCTATCTTAAATTCGATTAGAGAGAGAGAAGAATCAATCAATAATGCATTGAATTCGGCTGAGGAAGCTCGCGTTCAAATGAGTGCATTAAAAGCTGATAACGAAAAACTCTTGAACCAAGCACGTGCTGAGCGCGATTTGATGCTGAAGGAAGCCAATGATATCAAAGAAAATATCATTGCCCAAGCAAAAAAATCAGCCGATGAAGAAGGTCGTAAAATTATTGCCAAAGCCAATGACTCAATTGAATCAGCCAAATTGAAAGCTTTAAATGAGTTAAAAACTCAAGTAGCTGTTCTTTCAGTTGATTTAGCAGAAAAGGTGTTGCGTAAGAAAATGGAAGACCGTTCTCAGCAAGAATCTTTCGTAAACGAAAATTTAAAATCAATCACTTTAAATTAACATGTCCGAACAAAGAGTATCCGGCAGGTATGCCAAATCACTGATCGATCTTGCGATTGAGCAAAACTTGCTCGAGGCGATCAATGCCGATATTTTGGCGTTCAAGGCTGCTATTGAACAAAATCGCGCATTGGAAAGTTTGTTTAGAAATCCTATTGTTAAAGGCGACAAGAAATTGACCATCTTAAAGCAAATTTTTGGTGCTTCTTTCAATAAACTTACGATATCATTTTTCGAAATTGTTATCGATAAAAAACGCGAATATTATTTACTGGATATTGCCAATGCTTTCATTGCGCAGTATAATGTTATCAATAAAATCACAACCGCAAAAGTAAAAACCGCTGTTACTATTAGTGCAGAAGTGATTGCTGAGGTAAAATCATTTCTTGAAAAACAAACTGGTAAAAAAGTAATCCTAGAAACTACTGTAGATTCTGAAATTATTGGAGGTCTGGTTATACAGATGGAAGATAAACTTTATGATGCCAGCATTTCTGGAAAGCTTAGGAAAGCAAAACACGAATTATTAAATACTTACATTTCAAAATAACGTTTCATTATGGTAGAAATTAGGCCTGATGAGGTATCAGCAATTATAAGAGAGCAATTAAGCAATTTTAAGTCTGAGACCGAACTTGAAGAAGTGGGAACTGTACTCCAAGTGGGTGATGGTATCGCACGTATCTACGGATTAACTAAAGTTCAGTCGGGTGAGCTGATTGAATTTGCAAATGGTGTGCAAGGCATCGTTTTGAACCTAGAAGAAGACAACGTGGGAGCGGTGTTATTAGGTTCTGCTGAGCAGATTATTGAAGGTGATACAGTAAAACGTACTGGTCGTATCGCTTCTATTAAAGTAGGAGAAGGATTGATGGGTCGTGTTATTAACACCTTAGGTAAGCCAATTGATGGTAAAGGTCCAATTGCTGGTGAATTATATGAAATGCCTTTAGAGCGTAAAGCTCCTGGTGTTATCTATCGCGAACCAGTTAAAGAACCATTGCAAACAGGTATCAAAGCCATTGATGCAATGATTCCTATTGGTCGTGGTCAGCGCGAATTGGTTATTGGTGATCGTCAAACTGGTAAAACTGCAGTTTGTATTGATACCATTATCAATCAAAAAGAATTTTATGATGCAGGTAACCCTGTATATTGTATATACGTAGCTTGCGGTCAGAAAGCTTCTACCGTTGCTCAAGTATTAAAAACTTTAGAAGAACGCGGTGCAATGGCTTATACCGTTATTGTTTCTGCTACTTCTTCAGATCCTGCTCCAATGCAATTCTTTGCTCCAATGGCAGGTGCAGCAATTGGTGAGTTTATCCGTGATACCGGCCGCCCGGCACTAGTTATCTATGATGATTTGTCAAAGCAAGCAGTAGCTTACCGTGAGGTTTCATTGTTACTCCGCAGACCACCAGGACGTGAAGCATATCCTGGAGATGTGTTCTATCTTCACAGTCGCTTACTAGAAAGAGCTGCTAAGATCAACAACACAGATTCAATTGCTCAGCAAATGAATGATCTGCCACCATCAATCAAGCATTTGGTTAAAGGTGGAGGTTCTTTAACTGCTTTGCCAATTATTGAAACTCAAGCTGGCGACGTTTCTGCATACATTCCAACTAATGTAATTTCTATTACAGATGGTCAGATTTTCCTTGAGGCAAATTTATTTAACTCTGGTATACGTCCCGCAATTAACGTAGGTATCTCGGTATCTCGTGTGGGTGGTAATGCTCAGATTAAATCTATGAAAAAGGTTGCTGGTACTTTGAAGTTAGACCAAGCACAATACCGTGAATTGGAAGCTTTTTCAAAGTTTGGTTCAGACCTAGATGCTGTTACTAAATCTGTATTGGCTAAAGGTGCACGTAACGTAGAAATTTTGAAGCAAGGTCAGTTTTCACCATTGAGAGTAGAAGAACAAACCGCAATTATTTATCTTGGAACCAAAGGTTTATTATCAAAAGTACCTGTAAATAAAATTCGTGAGTTTGAAGCTGATTTCCTAAATTTCCTAGAAAACAAACACAAAGCAGTATTGGATACCATTAAAAAAGGTGGTATTGGTGATGATGTAACTAGCGTTTTAGAAGCTGTTGCCAAAGACCTAACTGCAAAATATAGCGCTTAATCAACCGGTAGGGTATATTAAAAAATGGCTAATTTAAAAGAAGTTCGAATTCGTATTACCTCTGTAGGCTCAACCCAACAGATCACTAAAGCTATGAAGCTGGTGAGTTCAACTAAGTTGAGAAAAGCTCAGAATGCCATCATTCAAATGAGACCTTATGCTCAAAAATTGAATGGTATTTTGGCTAACCTTTCAGATTCAATGGATGTAGATTCATTGAAAGTGTTTTTTCACCAACGTCCAGTAAACAATGTTTTACTTGTAGTAATTACATCCGATAGAGGATTGTGCGGTGGTTTCAATGCCAATGTTATTAAGCTAACCAATAGTTTGATAAATGGAGAATATGCTGGTAAAAAAGTTACCATCTTGCCTATTGGTAGAAAAGCATTTGAATTTTATGGTAAAACCGACTTAAATTTAATTCCTGATTTTAAAGATACTTATCATCACTTAAACGCTGAAACAGGCTTTGCAATTGGAGAATACGTTTTGAACCAATTTAAAGCGGGCAAATTTGATAAAGTGGAAGTTGTATACAACCAATTTAAAAATGCAGCAACCCAAATTTTAGTGAATGAACCTTTCTTACCTATTGTTTCAAAACCTGTGGCAGGCAATACTAGTAAGAATGATTTTATCTATGAACCAGGTAAAGCGGAAATTTTAGAAACATTGATTCCTAGGATTTTAAAGACACAAATTTTCAAAAGCTTATTAGATTCATTCGCTTCAGAACATGGCGCTCGTATGATTGCCATGGATAAAGCAACAGACAATGCTGGTGAATTGATTAAAGCTTTGAAATTAGAATATAACCGTGCTCGCCAAAGTGCCATTACCACAGAGATTTCAGAAATTGTGGGTGGAGCTGCTGCGTTGAGTGGTTCTTAATCTATAAAACAACCAATTTAAATGCCGGTTTGCAATAGCAAGTCGGCATTTTTTATTAAAACAAAATCACTTAAACAAAAAAAAATAATGAGTAAAGCAGAAATTCACACCGCAAAAGGTGTTATGAAAATTGAATTCTATGATAAGGATGCTCCTAAAACAGTTGCAAATTTTATATCCTTAGCTAAAAAAGGCTTTTATGATGGTGTAACTTTTCACCGCGTGTTACCTGATTTTGTCATCCAAGGTGGTGATCCAACTGGCACTGGTGCTGGTGGTCCGGGTTACAAAATTGATTGTGAATTAACAGGTGAAAACCAATACCACGATCGCGGCGTATTGTCTATGGCGCATGCAGGCAGAAACACCGGTGGCTCACAGTTTTTCATTTGCCATAGCCGCAACAATACTGCACACTTAGACCGCAACCATACCTGCTTTGGAAAAGTTGTAGATGGTTTAGATGTGATAGATGATATCCGCCAAGGTGATGTAATGACCAAGGTGGTTGTTACTGAAGAATAGTTTACTTTTGGCAATTGGCTTTTAGCATTTGGCCATTTTTTTTATATGTTAAAAATTACCTATATCACCCATTCTTCTATTTTAATAGAAACTGAAGATGCCAAGGTAATTTCTGATCCATGGTTTTTTGGACCTGCTTATTTAAACCAGTGGCATGTTTTTCCAAAGCCTGTTGATGTTAGTTATGCTAAAGATATTACGCATGTTATCATTACACATGGACATGAGGATCATTGTCATTTCCCAACTCTAAACCAGTTAAATAAAAGAGCTTTGGTATACCTGCCCTATACTTGGTTGCAGGATACCAAGGATGCTTTGTTTGGGATTGGTTTTGCTGGTGTGTTTGAAATGGATAGCTATAAAACGGTTTCTATTGGCAAGCACCTTAAGCTAACATTTATTGTAAATGGCCTAGATTCTATCTTTGTGCTTGAACACAAAGGAAAAGTGTATCTAAATTTAAATGATGCTTTTAATGCTACTCACCTCAATTTCTTAAAGCTATTTGCCAAAAAACTAAACACTAAGTGGCCGCAGATAGATTACCTCATGTGTGGTGTTGGCGGGGCAGGATATTTCCCAAATGCTATTCATACTCCTTATAAAAATGATGAAGAAATTGGCATATTAAGGGAGCAGTTTCTAATGAAATTATTTTGCGAGTTTGTACTTCTCTTTAACCCTAAAATTGCTATTCCATTTTTACCAGGATTTGTATTGCTTGAGCCCAACAAACTTTGGATAAATCAAATTAGGCAAGCTAGGAGTTTTATAAATACTTATTTCAAAGAAATAAGCCCAAATAGCAATGTTGAGTTTTGGCATTTGTATCCAGGTGATTCCATTTATAAGGATGTATGGCAAAAAAAATCTCCTTATTATGAGTTGGTTCAAAACGATGATTGGGGGAAATTTGCCGAACAACAATATGCGGGTGAAATTTCTAATTGGAATCCTGCCACAATAAATAATACGAATAATAGCATTGAAGATATTTGCTTAGAACTAAATGGCCTGTTTGTGAAAAGTTGTAGGGGTATAGCTGTAAAAGAGTTGATGAAATTGAATTTCATTATTACCCTTTCTGATATTCCTGAATCAGCGATTCATGTTTTATACATTAATGGGAAATTAGTGGCACAATTGAAACAGGATCAGAACTGTAATCCCAATTTAGTAATACGCACGAACGCTACTAGATTACTTTATTCTATAACTGAATTATGGGGCGGTGATGTATTTTTTATTGGATATGGAGCCGATATTGATATATTAATCACAGATTGCATAAAGGATAATTTAGATATTCTAAGTTTGAGGGTATTATCTGTTTTTCCTTCTGCTATGCAAAATATTAGAAGGCAACCCTGGAGGGCATTTAGGTATTTTTATCATAATAAAATACATGCAGTATTGGCACTAAAGCAAAAGTTGTTTACAAAGAAAACAGTAAATAAATTGCCATTTAATGAACGTAGCCATTGGATTCAAATCTCAAAGTGTGAAACTTGTTTGCTTTGCGATTTGCCTTTGCTAACGAACTCCTTTGCTGAAAAGATATTTTAAGGTTTGTTGTGCCCCTAATGGTTGGCATGAAATTTCTAATTGAAAGCTGCCATATTTATTAGATATTTGCGCTAAACAAGACTTAGATACTATGTTAGCATTACAATACCTTCGCGAGCAAAGCGATGAAGCCAAAGTAAGATTAAGTAAGAGAAATCCTAAATATGCCGAAATTATAGACAAAGTTTTGGCCATAGATGAGGAGAATAGAAAAGCCAAATCTGAAATGGAGAGCAATCAATCTGAGGCAAATGCTATTGCCAAGAAGATAGGGGAGCTCATGAAAAGTGGCAACAAAGCAGAGGCCGAGGAGCTTAAAATGCAAACGGCCAAACTAAAAGAAAATGGTAAATCCTTTGAAGAGCGCTCTAAACAATTAGAGCAAGAATTGTTTGATGTATTGGTAACCTTGCCTAATACGCCTCATGAATCAGTTCCGGTTGGGCAAACGGCAGAAGAAAATATAACTGTTTTTCAACATGGTGAAATACCTGTTTTGCCTGAGGGTGCTTTGCCTCATTGGGATTTAATCAAGAAATACGACTTAATCGATTTTGAATTAGGTTCAAAAATTACTGGTGCAGGCTTTCCCGTTTATAAAGGTAAAGGTGCCCGCATTCAAAGAGCAATGATCAATTTCTTTTTGGATCAGGCCATAGCTGCTGGTTTTACTGAAATTCAACCTCCATTGCTAGTAAATGCAGATAGTGGTTTTGGTACTGGTCAGCTGCCAGATAAAGAAGGTCAGATGTACCATGCAACTGTCGACGATTTGTATTTGATTCCAACAGCAGAAGTACCTATTACCAATATTTATCGCGACGTTATTTTAAAAGAAGAAGACCTTCCAATAAAGAACGTAGGTTATACTCCTTGCTTTAGAAGAGAAGCTGGTGCATGGGGCGCACATGTTCGCGGTTTGAACCGATTACATCAATTCGACAAAGTGGAGATCGTGCAAATAGCGCACCCAGATCAATCTTATGCTTTGTTAGATGAAATGGTTATTCATGTTAAGAGTTTATTGGAAAAACTTGAATTGCCTTACCGCATCCTACATTTATGTGGTGGCGATATGGGCTTTACTTCTGCGCTAACCTACGATTTTGAAACCTATAGCACTGCTCAAGCTAGGTGGTTAGAAGTTAGCTCTACCTCAAACTTTGAAAGCTTTCAAGCCAACCGATTAAAATGTAGGTTCAAGAATAAAGATGGCAAAAACCAATTGGTGCATACCTTAAATGGCAGTGCACTTGCCTTGCCGAGAATACTTGCAACTATCCTAGAAAACAATCAAACTCCAGAAGGTATCAGAGTGCCTAGGGTTTTGGTTCCTTACTGTGGTTTCGACTTGATTAATTAATCTTTCCTATAGTTAGGTTTTCACTACTAAACAACTAAGAAACAATTTGGGTTTGCTAGCAATTATTTTTCTTAAAATAAAAAAATAATTGTTGCTTAGTTTCTTTGTGTAAAAACCATACCTAAAATAGGCACTTAGTTTCTTTGTGTAAAAACCATCCCTAAAAAATTAGTTGCTTTGTTCCTTGGTAGTAATATTAGTTTCGGGTGTTGCAGTATTTTGCTCTTCAAAAGTTACCGCTTTTTGCATCAATAGGATCAAAACGAAACCTAAACTGATTGCTGCATCTGCTATATTAAATACAGGTCTGAAAAATTCAAAATCTTCGCCGGCCCAAAATGGCCAGCTTTCTGGAATGGTGGTTTGAACCAAAGGAAAGTAAAGCATATCTACCACCCGACCATGAAACCATGAATCGTAGCCAAAATAAACGCCGTAGAATACACTGTCAATAATGTTGCCTAGCGCACCTGCAACAATCAATACCCAGCCATAAACATACCACGATTTGGTGTTTTTATCAATTAGAGTTTTAATGTAATAAGAGATAACGGCCACAAAAAATATTCGAAAAACGGTTAAGATGATTTTACCTGTTTTGCCCCCAAATTCCATTCCGAAGGCCATGCCATAATTTTCGGTAAAGTGAAGTTTGAACCAATTTCCAATCACAGAAATTTCTTCACCTAAATAAAAATGAGTCTTGATATAAAATTTGAAATATTGGTCTAGTGCCAAAATTACTAAGAGAATTGCAGTTGGGATACTATATTTATTAAGATTCATGTGTGTTGCTTTCTATGCAAAAATAAGAATTACTGACCTTATGCCAAGATGTTTTAGATAAAGAGTAATTGTAAAATATGAAAGGAAAATAGTGATTGATTATTAAATAAAAAGCCCCTGCCAAAGGCAGAGGCTTTTTATTTATGTATTCATTTTATTTGTACTGCTGTAATTTAGCTTCCATACTTAAAGTAGTATGGGGCACAGCGCGAAGACGTTCTTTAGAAATTAACTTACCGGTAACTTTGCAAATGCCATAAGTTTTATTCTCTACTCGGATAATTGCGTTTTCAAGGTTTTCGATAAACTTTCTTTGGCGAGCTGCTAACTGACTCAAATATTCTTTTTCTGAGGTTGAAGCACCATCATCAGTTTTGTTATAAGTGTTGTCAGTGTCTGTTCCGCCATTGATGCCAGGATTCGACATTTGGGTCAATAAATTATTCAACTCTTCTTTGGCAACAACCAATTTCTTGTTAATTAATTCTTTGAACTCTAATAATTCTGAATCACTGTATCTTTTTGTTTCACTGGTAATTGAAGCACTTTCATCAGGTTTTTCTTCAAAAACTGGTGCTTTACTCACCACTGGCTTCAATGGTTTTGGGGCAGTATTTATCTTTTTTTGCTCAATAACAACAACCACTGGTTCCACTTTTGTTTTTGTAGTTGGTTTTGCTGCTGGTTTTGAAACTGGCTTAGCAACGGTTTTAACAATAGGTTTAGCAACTGGCTTGGCAACTACTTTAACTACAGCTTTTACAATTGGTTTAGCAACAACTTTTACAATTGGCTTGGCTACAGCTTTTTTGGCAATAGGTTTAGCAATAGCTTTTACAACTGGCTTGGCTGCAGTTTTTTTAGCAACAGGTTTAGCAATAGCTTTTACAACTGGTTTGGATATAGCTTTTTTGGCAATAGGTTTAGCAATAGCTTTTACAATTGGCTTGGCTGCAGTTTTTTTAGCAATAGCTTTTACAACTGGTTTGGATATAGCTTTTTTAGCGATTGGCTTTGCAATAACCTTTTTGGCAGCGGGCTTAGCTATAGCCTTTTTAGCTACCGCTTTTTTTGCCACAACTTTAGTTACAACAGTCTTTTTTGTAATGGGCTTTTTTGAAATCACTTTTTTAACAACTGCTTTTTTTACAATAGGCTTTTTAGCAACTATTTTCTTTTTAGCAATTGTTTTAGCTACTGGCTTTTTAGCAAGAACTTTCTTAGCTACTGGCTTGGTAACTGATTTTTTAACAACTGACTTTTTAGCAACCGGCTTAGCAGTAGTCTTCTTAGCAACTATTTTTTTCTTAGCAACCGGTTTAGTAACCGGCTTTTTGGCTACTACTTTTTTCTTAGCAACTGGCTTAGAAATTGGTTTTTTTGCAAGCGGCTTTTTAGCAATGGCTTTTTTGGCAATAGCTTTTTTAATTGGGGCTTTGTTTACCTTTTTAGGAGCAGCTTTTTTGACAACTTTTTTAGCAGCAGGCTTAGTTACTTTTTTTACCACCACTTTTTTAGTGGCTGCTTTTTTTGGTGCTACCTTGGTAGCTTTTTTAGGAGCAGCTTTCTTTGTAGCCTTTTTTGCTACAGTTTTAATGATTTTCTTCGCCATAATCTTCTAATCAGATTTTTTCAATTTGAACCTTTAATGTTTTTTCGTCAACAATAATTTCCGTGTCTGCTATAAGGTTGCTTTCAAGGTGAATATCTGTTGCCAAAATTTCGCTGCAAATATAAGTTTTGAATTGATTTATAGCAGCTTTAATGTATGGATCATCAACAATTTTTATACTTATTTTGTCAGTTACCTCAAAATTACTTTCTTTTCTAAGGTTTTGAAGTTTACTCACCAATTCTCTGGCAATTCCCTCTTCCCTTAGAGAATCGCTCAAGTTGATGTCTAATGCCACCGTAATTCTACCCTCAATAGCTACCTTATAACCTTGTATTTCTTTGGATAAAATTTCCACATCATTGTGCAAAAGTTCTATAACTTCACCTTCAATTTCTACTTTAATTGAACCATTTTGTTCAATTTCAGCTATTTGAACCTGATTAAAACCATTAATTGCCTCTGCCACTTGTTTCATTTTTGCCCCAACTTTTTTACCTAAAGTCTTAAAATTGGCTTTGATACTTTTATCAATAACATCGATAAATTCCAATTCTTTAACATTAACCTCGGCCAAAATAAGTTCTCTTACGTGCGAAATCTCATCTTTAATGTGTTGATCAACAATGGGTATAAGAATTTTTTGGAGTGGCTGACGAACTTTAATGTTTTCTTTTTTGCGCAGCGATAATACCAAAGAGGATATAATTTGGGCATATTCCATTTGTTCCTCTAATTCTTTGTTGATCCATTCGGTTTTAACCCCTGGGAAATTGCTAAGATGAACAGAATTGGCGTTTTGTCTTTTGCCAATTTCATTTAAATCTCTGAATAATTGCTCCGAGTAAAACGGCGCAACCGGACTCATCAATTGAGAAATGGTTTCCAAACAGGTGTACAGAGTTTGGTATGCCGATATTTTATCGGTGGTATATTCACCTTTCCAAAACCGTCTTCTGCACAATCTAACATACCAATTACTGAGGTTTTCACCAACAAAATCTTGAATTGCCCTTGTTGCGGGGGTGGGGTCATAGCTATCCATGTGTTTTCCTACTTTTTGAACCAATGAATGAAGTAGACTTAAAATCCAGCGGTCAATTTCTGGCCTTTCTTCCAAAGGAACGTCGGCCTCGGAATAATTAAAGCCATCTATATTGGCATATAAAGCAAAAAAGTTGTAGGTATTGTATAGGGTGCCAAAAAATTTTCGCTGACTTTCAGCCACTCCCTCCAAGTCAAATTTAAGGTTGTCCCAAGGGTCGCTATTGGTTAACATATACCACCTGGTGGCATCAGCGCCATATTGGTCAATGGTTTTAAATGGATCAACCACATTGCCCAACCTTTTACTCATTTTATTACCGTTTTTATCGAGCACCAATCCATTGGCAATTACATTTTTATAGCTAATGCTATCGAATAAAAGTACTGATAATGCATGTAGCGTAAAGAACCAACCACGGGTTTGGTCAACTCCTTCAGCAATAAAATCGGCAGGGAAGTTGTTTCTGAATGCTTCCTCGTTTTCAAACGGCCAATGCCATTGTGCATAAGGCATAGCGCCGCTATCAAACCAAACATCAATTAAATCTGGTTCTCTAAACATTTTTTGGCCATCCGACGAAACCAAAATCACATGATCTACATAGGGTTTGTGAAAATCTTTTATTTCAAAAGAATGCTCCAAAAAGCCTGCTTCTATTGATTTTTTAATTTCAGCATTTAACTCTTCGGCTGAACCAATACATTTTTCCTCACTGCCATCTTCGGTTCGCCAAATTGGCAAAGGGGTTCCCCAATAACGTGAGCGGGATAAATTCCAATCTACAAGGTTTTCTAACCAATTGCCAAATCGGCCAGTACCCGTATGCTCTGGCTTCCAATTGATGGTTTTGTTGAGTTCAACCAACCTGTCTTTTACTGCAGTTGTTTTAATGAACCAACTTTCTAATGGATAGTATAAAATGGGTTTATCTGTTCTCCAGCAATGTGGGTAGGTATGCTCATATTTTTCAATTTTAAATGCCTTGTTTTCAATTTTAAGTTTGAGCGCTATTAGTTCATCAACATTTAAGTACTTATCTAATTTAGGGATAATAGAAACCAATCTTTCTTGCTGAATGCTTAATTCAATTGCCTTTTCTTCCTCATTGAGATATGCTTCTTTAACAAATCTGCCATCCAAAGGAAACAAAGGATCCAACACACTCGATAAAAACTTACCTCTTTTATCAACCAATGTTAGGCTTCCTATTCCAGCTTGCTTGGCAACTCTAAAGTCGTCTGCTCCAAAGCTAGGTGCAATATGTACTATGCCAGTTCCATCAGAGGTGGTAATAAAATCACCTATAATCACCTTAAATGCATCGCCATTATCGGGTTGTACATATGGTAATAATTGGTGGTATCTTATTCCTTCAAGCTCTTTCCCTTTCACCTCTTTAATAACTTCAAACGGTATTTTTTTATCACCAGCTTTGTAATCATTTATCATTAAAGAAGCGTTTTCTTCTGGAAAATATTTCCCAACTAAATCCTTGGCTAGAATTACATTTATAGGTTCAAAAGTATATGGGTTAAATGATTTTATAAGCGCGTAGGTAATATTTTCTCCTACTGCCAAAGCTGTATTGGAGGGTAAGGTCCAAGGGGTGGTAGTCCATGCCAAAAAATAAACATTTGCTAATCCAAATGCCGAAGGGTCAGCAACCTCAAATTGGGCAACCACCGTATTGTCTTTTACATCTTTGTACGTGCCAGGTTGGTTCAGTTCATGACTGCTTAAGCCTGTACCAGCAGCTGGAGAGTATGGTTGTATGGTATATCCTTTATATAAATAACCTTTGTCGTATAATTTTTTTAATAAACTCCAAAGACTTTCAATGTAATCGTTTTCGTAGGTAATGTAAGGGTCACTTAAGTCGACCCAATAGCCCATGCGATTGGTAAGCTTATCCCAAATATCGGTGTATTTCATTACATCCTTTTTGCAGGCATCATTGTATTCGGCAACAGTAATTTTCTTGCCAATATCTTCTTTGGTTATACCCAATGTTTTTTCAACTTGGAGTTCAACAGGTAGACCGTGTGTGTCCCACCCGCCTTTGCGTTTTACTTGAAAACCCTTGAGCGTATTGTACCTGCAAAAAATATCTTTAACAGCTCGGGCCATAACATGGTGAATTCCTGGAAGTCCATTTGCACTGGGCGGACCTTCATAAAAAACGTAGGAAGGAGCTCCTTCTCTGCTGCTAATACTTTGTTCAAAAACATTTTCCTTCTTCCAGAAATCTAAAACAGCTTCTTCAAAAGCGGGAAAATCTAATTTCTTATATTCTTTGTACTTACTCATTGCTATAACAATTGGTTTAGGTTCAAACCGAACCTTGTTCTAAGGGGTGCAAAAATAGGGATTGAGGAGGAGAATTGAAAGTAGATTAAGCAGTTATGTTCCTTTTTATTCTTCTATATCTTCGGGCTCAATTTCAATAAAGCTAGTGCCAAATTCTTTTTTCGAATTCATGGTTTTTTCTAGGGATAGCAGCATGGCAGGTAACAGCAAAAGGTTCATAAACATACCAAAAATAAGCGCTAAAGATGTAAGCACACCTAATGCAATGGTACCACCAAAATTGGAAGCTGCAAAAATAATAAATCCTCCAAAAAGAGCAATGGCAGTATAAATGATACTTGGGCCAGCTTCACTTAAGCTTTCTGGAATAGCAATTTTCATATCCCAATTATTCTTTTTAAGCGAATGGCGGTATTTGGCCAAATAATGGATGGTAAAATCGACCACAATTCCATAAGCAATGCTAAAAATTATGATAGTTGAAGGCTTTAAGCGAATATCGAAAAACCCCATGATGCCAAAGGTCATAACCAATGGTATAATGTTTGGAATAAGTGAAATCAACACCATTTTCCAGCTAAAAAACAAAAATGCCATCATAATTGATATAATGATTAAGGCTGAAATCATGCTTTGTATCAGGTTTTCAATGAGGTAATCATTACCTTTTAAGAAAATAGCACTTGTTCCAGTAATCTTAACCTCATAATTTTCCTTTGGGAATATAGAATCCACTTTGTTTTGAACTTTTTTAGTGAGGACTTTCATTTCTACATTGCCAATATCGGCCATTTGAACACTCACCCTTGCTTTTCTAAAATTGCTATCCACCATCGATTTCATGATGTTGGTTTTATTATTTTCTTTAGGAATATAGTCTACAATATCGGTAATATCAACTACACTTGGAACAATATAATAGCGTTCATCACCATAATGCATACCTTGATTGGCGAACTTTAAAACATCTACAATTGAAGTTGGTTTAGATAACTCTGGGAATTGAGCCAACTCCTTTTGAAGCCTATTTATTTTTTGCAAAGTGACATAATCTTTTACCCCATCATTTCTTTTGGTATCTATGCTAATTTCGAAAGGCAATGCTCCTTTTAAGTGTTTCTCAAAAAACTTAAGGTCAACATAAACTGGGTCGTTGGCAGGTAAATCATCTACCACATAACCTAGGTTTTTAACCTTGAATGAACCATAAATAGAAAAAATTAGAAGTACCAGTGTAACCATATAAATTGTTGGGCGCTTGTGGTGAACCAAATGATTACATTTATTCAAAACATTGTTTAGTCTAATGCTATCTAAATGTTTGGTATGTTTAGGGTTTGGCGGAGGAAGGTAGCTATAAGCAATTGGAATAAAAATAAGCGAAATAATGTAAATAAGCATGATTACAATTCCCGAAACAACTGAAAATTGATCTAACATGGCTGAGCCCGAAAAGCTAAATACCACAAAGCCAACGGCTGTAGTTACATTGGTTAAAAATAATGGAAGGCCATTTTTAGAGATTAGGCGCAATAAGGCCAACATTTTATTGCCATGCTTGGTAAACTCTTGGTGATAAACATTGAGCAGATATATACAATTTTGAACTCCTATAATTACCATTAATGGTGGCAAAATTCCAGTTAAAATTGTTATTTTATAATCAAACAATGCCAACAATCCCATGGTTGCTACAACCCCAATAACTACAACGATCAGCGAGAATATAACCGCACTGAGGAAGCGAAAGAAAAGAAAAATAAAAAGTGCAGTAATTAAAATTGACAAATAAGTGAAGATTTTGATTTCGTTTCCAACTCTAGAACTCATGATGGTTCTTACATATGGTAAACCAGAAATATGTATTTCAGAATTATGGGTTGACCCAAATTCTTTTACACGCTTCTCAATTCCTGAAACTAACGGAATTCGGGCTTTACTGTCTAGCTGTTTTTTGTTTAAATTAATAGCTAAAATAACAAGGTCGCTTTCAGGATTGTACAACAGTCCATGGTAAAATTTGAGCGATTTTACTACATTTTGAAAGGAGTCAAGTTCAGTTTGAGTTTTAAACTTTTTTGATAAAATTTGCTTTATTTCCAATTTTCCCAATGAATCATTCCTAGATAAATTATAGGCTTTGGTAATAGATACAACTTTTTCAACACCTTCTATGGCCTCAATTTCGTTGCATAAATCATATAAATCGTTGAAATATCCTAGTTTAAAAAGGTCTTTGCTTTGGGTACCTATAACCAATATATTGCCATCCTCGCCAAAGGTTTCCTTAAACTTTACATAATCAATGTAATCTGGATCGTCTTGAGGTACAACCTTAGCAAAGTCATAGGTCATTTGTACCTGAGTGGCATAAAAACCAAAGAAAATGGATAATAATCCTAAACCAATTAGTAATCTGAGTCTATTCCTAAAAGAAAATGAACCTATTGCATGCCACATATTTTACAAAAGTAGCTAAAAAAGTTTAGAGTTAAATAATGTCTAAATTTGTTCAAATTACTATTATTACACTAATTTTGGTTCTATATCGTTTATTTGTGGTTGTATAATGTTTCAAATGAAAAAGAGTTTAGTTGTTTTCTTATTTTGCCTTTTAGCTGTTGTTTCCATTGCACAAGTTAATTTTGAGGGTTGGCGAGTTCATTTACCTTATTTTAGAAATGCCTCCATTACCTCGGTTGGTACTAAAGTATATTGTGGTTCAAATTCTGGTTTGTTTTCTTATGATACCGATGATGGGAGCATAGAAAGAATTTCCCGTATCAATGGTTTATCAGATGTGGAAGTAAAGATTGTGAAACACAATGTGGCCAAAAATGTAAGCGTTGTTATCTACAATAATTCCAATATTGATATAATTGACGAGCGTACTCATTCAATATATAATGTTCCTGATATTTTAATGAAGACCATTATTGGTTCAAAAGCAATCAATCATTTGTGTTTTTTTGAGAACAAGGTTTACCTGGCATGTAGCTTTGGAATTGTGGTTTTGGATTTAGACAAAAGGCAAATTATTGATTCCTATCAGAACCTGGGTGTTGGAGGTTCGCAATTAGAATTTTTGGCGATAAGTATATTTAACAATCAAATTATTGCCTCCTCCTTAAATGAGATTTATTCAGCCCCTTTAAATTCTCCTAATTTAAACGATTTCAATTTTTGGAAAATTATAAAAAGCTCAACTAAAAGTGGAAAAAGTTTAGTCTATAAAAACATTCTCTATGCATTAGTTGATGATGCTTTGCAAACATATGACGGCATTACTTGGCAATTATATGCACCTACCAATGGTTTAAAAATTACGGCGCTTCAACTTAGTGCTTATGAAAGTAGTGCCGCGGTAATGTATATTATTTGTCCAGAGAAAATCATTGTAGAAAGCGGCAACAACACTCCTCAAAGTTTAATACACACTTATAGGTCAGATGCAGTAGTAAATAGCAAAGGTTACTTATCAATGGTGGATGAAACTTATGGGTTAACCATCGACAATAAGCAAACACTTCAATTGGATTATATCATCCCTAATGGCCCAGTTTCAAAAACATTTGGAAGAATGCTTTATGAAAATGAAAAATTATGGGTAGCAGGTGGTTCTGTTAATGATAGGTGGGATCCACTTATGTATAATGGCAGTAAGTTTTATCAATATCAAAATAACAATTGGTTCAATTTTAATGAAGAAAATACACCAGCTGTAAAGGGTATGTCCGACTTTATCGACATCAAAAAAAATCCTTATGGGAATGAAATATACCTAACCAGTTATGGAAGTGGGGTAATTGAATTGTTAAACAATGTTTTTGTAAAGAAATACGATGAAACCAACAGTACTTTGCAAAGATTAAGTGTTGTAGATCCTAACTTTAAACCCCTGCTCTCTGGTGGGATGGATTTTGATAACAATGGAAACTTATGGATAAGTAATTTTGGAGCCAACAAGCCGCTGAGTGTTAAAACCAAATCCGGCTGGTATGCTTTTAATATTGGCAATATTGCAGGTGGAAATGAGTTGGGTTGGGTTACTTGTGATGATTATAACAACAAATGGGTACTGAGTTTAAAAGACAAAGGGATTCTTGTATATAATGATAATGGTAGCCCTGCAAATGCAAACGATGATAAGTATAAGATGTTAACAAAGGAAGCGGGGCAGGGAGCTTTGCCTTCTAATACCGTTTTATGTACAAGTAAAGATTTAAGGGGTGAAATCTGGATTGGTACCAGCCAAGGTTTAACTATTTTAAGCAATCCTGGTCAAATTTTTAATACTGATGAGGAGAATTTCGATGCACGACCAATTGTTATTAAAGTAGGTTCAAACTATGAAATATTTTTAGGCAAGGAGCAAATCAATTGTATCAAGGTTGATCCTTCTAACAGAAAGTGGATTGGAACACCCAATGGCGTTTGGTTGGTTTCTGACGATGGTTATAAAGTAATTAAAAATTTCACTACTGTTAACTCTCCTTTGTTGTCAAATAATGTCATGGAAATTGGTATTGATGAACATACCGGAGAGGTATTTTTTGGAACAGAAAAAGGTATCATTTCTTATATGGGAGATGCCAGTGAAGGTTCCAAAGATTTTGGCAAAGTGGAGATTTATCCAAATCCTGTGAGGCCAGAATTTACAGGTAGTATAGCCATTAGAGGCTTAGTGGATAAAGCCACTGTTAAAATTACAGATATAAGTGGGAATTTGGTATATGAAACCACAGCAAATGGTGGCTTTGCCTCATGGGATGGAAAAAGTTTTAATGGCAAAAGGGTTGGAACAGGGGTTTATGTAATTTTCTCTGCAAGTAAAGATGGTGAACAAACATTTGCAGGCAAATTGTTGTTTATCAATTAATCAAATTTTTTTAATAGCCATTTTCAATAAATTATTACGCACAATCACAAATCACAACTAATGAAAGCAGCAGTTTTACATGCTATCAATACTCCTTATTTATTTCAAGAATTTGAAAAGCCCGAACCAAATGAAAATGAAGTACGCATAAGATTAAAGTATGCAGCGCTGAATCACAGGGATGTTTGGATCCAAAAGGGCCAATATGCAGGATTGGTATTTCCAATTATATGTGGCAGCGATGGTTGCGGAATAGTTGATGCTGTTGGCTCTATGAATAATGAAAGTTGGATAGGCAAAGAAGTAATTATAAATCCATCTTTAAATTGGGGCGAAAATGATAGGTTTCAAGCAAAAGATTATGTAATATTAGGGTTGCCTCATCATGGAACCTTTGCAGAATACGTTGTGGTGCCTGCCCATTTAATTCATGAAAAACCTTCCCATTTGAAAAGTGAGGAAGCGGCTTCCATTCCGCTGGCAGGTTTAACCAGTTATAGGGCTTTATTTGGAAGAGCAAATGCAAAAAAAGATGAAACAGTATTAATTACGGGTGTGGGTGGTGGAGTAGCTTTGTTTGCCGCCCAATTCGCTATTGCTGCTGGTTGTAAAGTTTATGTTAGCAGTGGAAGTGATGATAAAATAGCGCATGCCATTAAGCTTGGGGCAAAAGGTGGCGCCAATTATAAACACACAGATTGGCATAAATCATTGGCAAAAGAAAGTGGTGGATTTGATGTGATTGTTGATGGGGCTGGTGGGCCAGATTTTGCAAAACTTGTAGATATGTGTAAGCCTGGTGCCCGAATTGCTAGCTATGGCGCAACAGCGGGCCCATGGAATGCTGTGGTTCCTGCAAAGATATTCTGGAAACAAATTGATATTTTAGGTTCAACCATGGGTACCGATAAAGAATTTAGTGATATGATAGGCTTTGTAAATAGCCATAAAATAGTACCAATAGTAGCAAAGGTTTACGGTTTGAACCAATGCCAAGATGCAGCCGCTTATATGGATGAAGGAAAACAATTTGGCAAGATTGTTTTAGCAATAGAATAAACCTAATAAGGGTTTATCAAAAAATTACAACAGAATTAAACATACAGAAATTAGAATTACTTATTTTGCAAACCAAATGAAAGTTACTGAACATATTAAAAACGCAAAGGAAACATTGTTTTCCATTGAAATTTTGCCTCCATTAAAGGGTAAAGATATTAATTCAATATACAATGCTATCAACCCTTTGATGGAGTTTAAGCCTGCCTTTATTGATGTTACTTATCACCGTGAAGAGTTTGTTTTGCGCAAACGAAAAGATGGAGGGTTTGATAAATTATATACCCGCAAACGTCCCGGTACAGTTGCAATATGTGCCGCACTTATGAACAAGTTTCATGTAGATACTGTTCCTCATTTAATTTGTGGTGGTTTTAGCAAAGAAGAAACTGAGAATGCTCTGATTGACTTAAACTTCTTAGGTATTGACAATGTATTGGTTTTGCGTGGAGATAATATCAAGAATGAGTCGAACTTTGTTCCAGAGCCAGATGGGAATAAAGATTCTTTAGAGCTCCTAAAGCAAGTTGCGGCTATGAATAAAGGCAAATATTTAGACGATGAACTGGAAAATGCGTCTCAATCAAATTTTTGTGTTGGTGTTTCTGGTTATCCTGAGAAGCATTTTGAAGCGCCAAATATGCAAAGCGATTTAAGGTGGCTGAAACAAAAGGTAGATTCAGGTGCAGAATTTATTGTAACTCAAATGTTTTTCAATAATTCTAAGTTTTTCGAATTTGTTGATACCTGTAAAAAATTAGGTATTGATATTCCAATTATCCCAGGTATTAAGCCACTTACAACCAAGCGTCAATTAACAATTTTACCTAAAGTGTTTCATATCGATATTCCAGAAGATTTGGTTCATGCCGTTGAAAATTGCAAAGACGATAAGGCTGTTAAACAAGTTGGTATTGAATGGGCTATTCAACAGAGTAAAGAATTGAAAGCAGCCAAAGTGCCCGTTTTACACTTTTATACGATGGGTTTGGCCGAGGTAACAAAAGCCATTGCGGCTGAAGTGTTTTAATTATTGCCCTTTATTTTTCTATGAGTATTGAAATACAGCCCTGGATGGGTAGAACTGAGTTGCTGTTGGGTCAAGACCAATTGCATAAGCTAATTAACTCAAATGTTTTAGTGGTTGGTTTAGGGGGAGTAGGGGGTATTGCTGCCGAAATGATTGCCAGAGCTGGGGTTGGTAAAATGACAATTGTAGATGCAGATACTGTTGATCCTACCAATCGCAATAGGCAGATACCAGCTTTAAAAAGTACCGAAGGAAAAGTGAAGGCTGAGGTTTTGGCTGAACGATTGTTGGATGTTAATCCAGCGTTAGATTTACAAGTTATTCCAGCCTATTTTAGGGATCAGCTTACTTTTGATGTTTTAGATAACAACCAATTTGATTATGCTTTAGACTGCATTGATACGCTATCCCCAAAAGTGTTTTATATCAAAGCGTGTATTGATAGAGGCATACCAATAGTTAGTAGCATGGGCGCAGGTTCAAAGGTTGATCCAACTATGGTTAGGGTTGCAGATATATCAGAAACGTATAATTGCCATTTGGCCCGTTATACCAGGAAATATTTGCATAGGTTAGGAGTTTATAAAGGAGTAAAATCTGTTTTTTCTGCAGAGGAAAAAGTAGTTAATTCTCAACTGATGTTGATGGAGGCCCGTAATAAAAAATCTGCCGTTGGAACCATTAGTTACATGCCAACTGTATTTGGCTGCACCGTGGCTTCAGTTGCCATAAGAGATTTATATAAATTACCCAAAAAATAGGTTTATTTCATTTGAAAAAAGACAATAGCTTCATGGAAAATATCATGGTTCTATAGGCCAGATAGTTCCGGAATGATTGAAACAGGTTAATTTTTCTGAGGAATAATAAATGGTTAATTTTAAGTGCATTTTTTTGAAGATCTTGGTTAATTTCATCTATACAAGATTCTAAAAATTCTTTGTTCCTAATTTCAATATTACATTCGGTACTGCCAAAGTCGCTCAGGTAATTGAGGTTGTATGAACCCAAACAAACCCATTCATCATCAATCAAAGCCAATTTCGCATGTAATACACTTGGCTGCCATTCCCATATTTCTACACCAGCTTTAAACAAATCGGAATAAAAGTATTGTGTGGCATATTTCATGGTTCCAATATCTGAAATACCCCCAAAAACAAGCCTAACTTTTACGCCTCTCCATGCAGCTTTCTTAATTAATCTTTTTAGGGCTGGTGAGGGAAGGAAATAACTAGCTAAAATTAATATTTCTTTTTGTGCGTTGCGGATATTTTGACGGTATTGCCTGCTAATTCCAAATTTTGCTTTCGACCAATGATTTTGAAGTATTCGAGATTTAAACGAACCTGTTTCTTTGCTGTATTGTAGTTGCCTTTTTTTATCCTTGCTTAATGGTAAAAATCCTTTTTCTAATTTAAAGCAAATTCTTAATAAATCTACCACCCCATTTCCTTTAATAAGAATGCCATAGTCTAGCCATGTTTTTTTTCCTCCATAGCCACTATACGAATCGGAAATATTTATGCCACCAATAAGTGCAACTTTGCGATCGAAAATAAAAACTTTATGATGCATCCGCACACCTAAGTGAAGTTTAGCACTGAGTTTAAATTTTGAGAAGAAATTTACTATTGCCCCATTTTCTTTTAACTCTTTCTCCCAAGCAACAGGAAACCTTGCACTGCCAAAGGCATCGAGCCACAAATATATTTCTACTTTCCTTTTTGCAGCAGCTATGAGTGCGTCTGAAAAAATTTTTCCTGTAAGGTCGTTCTCAAAAATATAAACGTGGAAGTGTATTTCGGATTGGGCATCATTTATTTGTTGCAATAGTTCCTTGAAGAAAGGCTCACCACTCTTTAATAGTTTTAAATCATTGTTATTGTGCCAAGGAAATATTCCAATTTGCTTTTGCATAGCTATTGTTCAAAGCTACAAGCAAAGCAACATTTGCACAAGCAGTTTTTATAAAAATTATTAAAGGTTTGATCCTATTTAACCAATATAATTATTTGGAAGAATAATTTCAAAATTGCTTCCAACACCTATTTGCGATTGTAGTGAGATTTTGCCTTTGTGTATTTCAATGGTTTTCTTAACCAAACTTAATCCAATGCCATACCCAGCAACTTGCCGTGTGTCATTAGCCCTGAAGAATGGTTGAAAAATATTGGATAGGTCGGATTTGGCAATTCCAGGACCTTTATCAATGAAAGATACCTTGATAGATAGCTTATCGAATTTAACTTTCACTTCGCATTGCAAATCTGAAGAAAACTTACACGCATTATCCATTAAATTAACAAATGCCGACTTTAAAAGAGCGTAATCGCCTTTTGTTTGCATCGACTCTTCATCGGCCGGAAATTCATCCCAATCTAAGGTGATTTTATACTTGCTGTTCTGTTTGCTTAATTCTTCTTTTGCATCCATTATCACTTCAACAATGGATACCTCTTTAAAAGAAATTTTAGGGAAATCCGCATTGGCATCTGCTAAATCAGTTAGGCCATTAATGAGTGAAATTAAATTTTGAATATCTTCTTGGAGTGAACTAAATGTTTTTAAATATTCCTCTTCATTTCTGTTTTGTAATAGCAAAACTTCAATCTGCCCTTTCATAACTGTTAAGGGTGTTCTAAATTCATGCGAAGCATTTGAAACAAACATTTTTTGTAAGGTAAACGACTTTTCAATTCTTTCTAACATGGTATTAAATACAATG
>CAMCJW010000010.1 GCA_945875195.1 Chitinophaga pinensis
TACAATAAAAGCATAACAGGTTATTACCATTTCTCCTCTGTTACACCCATTTTTGTGCTCAAGTACATGGCCAAATATACCAATGGTCAAATTCATGGAGAGGCCTATGCCGACTCCATTCAGGAGGGGATTATGGCAAAGGCCAATGCTGCAAAAACCTACCAAGAGCGCTATGAATACATGAACCAAAAAGGCAAAGAAATATTGTGGCAAGAACCTGTAACTTTTATTTGGTTCAACCTAAAAGGTTGGCTTGCATTTATGCTTGATCCAGGAAGATTTGAATGGGTACATTTCCTCAATCTTGCAGAAGGAAATTATTTGGGATTGTACCATGTTGTTAATACGCAAGGTGTAGTTAATGGCATCATTCAATTTGTATCAAATGCGCCCTTAGATTTATTGTTTATTTTGCTCATTTGTTTCATCAGTAATGTAATCATAGCATTGGCACTTTTGTACACACTCTTCAGTAAAAATTGTCCTACGGCATTGCGCATTTGCCTATTTTTGTTTGCAGCCTATATCATAGGTTCAACGGGCGTTTTGGGCCTCTCAAGGTATCGCATTGCTATTGCTCCTATGTGTTGGCTGAGCCTATTGTATTTTATAAACTTTATCAATTCCAAAAGGCAGCATGTTACAAATTGAAAATCCATATGCACCTATTGAGGAAATTAAACTGCCTACTTTTGCCAACAAAGGAATATCCTTTTTTTTAAAGCGTGAAGACTTATCACATCCATTTATTTCGGGTAATAAATGGCGTAAATTAAAGTTCCACTTAATAGCCGCCAGTGAGCAAAAAAAAGATACACTTGTAACTTATGGTGGCGCTTATAGCAACCATTTATTGGCCACAGCAGCCGCTGGTGCAAAATATGGCTTTAACACATTTGGCATTGTACGCGGTGAATTAGTAAAAAACCCTTTACTCGATTTATGTGAATTATTTGGTATGAAATTAAACTTTGTTTCAAGAGAAGTTTATAAAAACAAAGACCAATTATTTTCTAGCTATTTTGGGTCGAACCAAAACGTGTTAAATATACCAGAAGGCGGTGGCGGATACATAGGCGAATTGGGTATGGAAGCAGTTATAGAAGATTTGCTAGTAGGACCTTGGAACCTAAAAATGGAATTAGGCAAGGAAAATCAACATCCAGTATTACATTTAATTACATCGGTAGGTACAGGCAGTTCGTTAAGAGGATTGCTCAATGGCATTCAAAGGCAACAACTTCCTATAAAAGCCCACGGCATGGTGGTATTAAAAGGTGCTGAGGAAATGGCAAATGAATATAAACACTTCGACTCAAATTTGTTTGCATTACATCATCAATTTCATGGTGGTGGTTATGGAAAAATTAACCATGAAACCAAAGACTATATAAAAGAATTTGCCTCACAAACTGGTATCTTATTAGATCCAATTTATGAGGCAAAAATGATGATTGGGATTACTACCCTAATAAACGAAAACTATTTTAAACCAGGCGCTCAAATATGCGCTTTGCACAATGGCGGCTTGGTAGGCTTATTATCTGGTAAGGTTTAAAAGCTCAGGCTCATTAACAGTTACTGGATACTTAGCGCGTAATTCTTTTACCCATGCTTCCATTAAAAATTCTTGGTAATCACTTGTAACAAGACCTTTTGCTTCTTTCAAAGTTTTTGGTTCAGCCGGTATAATTCCTAAAACGTAATAGAACTTATTGGCATCAGGATCAGTAATATCAACTACACCTTTGGCATCCCAAAGTTTGGCACCAGTTGCATCTGTTTTTTCTGCTTTAGCGTCTTTAGCCATGATGGCATTAGGCAACTTCTTGGTCATTTTCTTAAACACATCTGCCTCCGACTTACCACTGTTAAACATTTTAATGGTAGCTGCTTTTGTTTTGGCATCAAGACAATTAAAGGTTTGGTAATGAACGCGCTCTTTCCACATGTATTTGGTTTTACGGCCATTGTAAAATTCCTCTAAACCTGCAGTATCATTAATGGCTTTGCCCCAAACTTTTTTATCGGTTAAATCAAACAACAAAATACCATCGTGGTATTCTGTCATGATGTTATTAAACTCAGGATACTTGGTTTCCAAAATACTTTCTTCATAAACCAAACATTTTTCATTTGACCAAGTAGTGAAATGATTTTTGGCAACCATAACCGAATTTTCTTTTTGGTGCACATCTTGATTTGCCTCTAAGTACTGACCAAAATCAACAGCGGTATAGGTTTTATTGCCAATGGTAAACAATGGCTTTTTGCCCATTTTCTTTTCATCAAAAGCCCAAGTAGCTTTCATAAAATTGGTGTCTAATTTTGCTGTAAATTCATTTACGTTGGCAGTATATTCCTTGTAATTGTTTTCCTTTTTAACACGCACAATCACAGCTGTTTTAGAGCCTTCTGAGCGCACATCGCGTGTTACTTTGTTTTTAATTACATCTTGTACGTCTTTGTATTCGCCAAGCGGACGGTATTCCACAAACTTCACCATGTGCCAACCATAATCTGTCATAAATGGCTTAGAAACTTCATTGGGTTTCAAAGAAAAACAAACATCTTTAAACTCATCAGGGTAACCGCTTAAGCTGGCAATCCAATTCATCATTCCTTTGTTTGCTTTGCTAGCATCGTCTTGAGAATATTTCTCTACCAAAGTATCAAAGCTAGTTCCTGCTTGAAAATCTTTGTAGGCTGCATTCATTCTTTCGCCAGCATTGCTAATGGTTTCAGAGTTTGAGCCACCACCAGTTCTCACCATAATGTGTTGAACCTTTACCTCACCTCTTGCTGGCCTGCCATCATTTACACGCATAATGTGGTAACCAAATTGGGTACGGAATGGCATGCTGGTTTGACCTTTATCTGTTTTATAAGCAACATTCTCAAAAGGGTAAACCATTTGAAAAACGGTAAACCAGCCTAATTTGCCATAATTCTTTTTGGCCGATGGATCATCAGAATATTTAAGTGCCAAGCTATCAAAACTCTCACCTTTTAAAATGCGTTTGCGCAAATCAGAAATCTTGTTCCAGGCTGCTAAGGTATCTTTTGGCGAAGCATTTGGCTCCACATTGATTAAAATATGGCTGGCATTTACTTCTAACTTCATGCGCTCGTATGCCTCTTGCATTAAGCCCTCGGTTACTTTCTTGTCATTTAAATAAGGAGCAGCCAGTTGCTTGCGGTATCCGGCCAATTCTGAGTTAAACGCAGGATTGGTATCTAAACTCATGGTAATTGCCTCCTTAACTTTCAACTTAAAGTTAACATATAAATCGAGGTAATCACGAATTTCCTTTTCTGTGGGTGGTGTTTTGTCTTTTCTGTTCTTGTTCAACTGACGCAAAAACTCATCTTTTAAAACTGAATCGTTTCCAATGGAGAAAATAGTTGGATTTGGCTTTGCCACTTCTACGGCAACAGGCTTTTTGGCCGGAACATTTTTAGAAACTTTTTGAGCATTCACTGTAAATGCACCTAAACAACCTAAAAAACCTAGCAATAATGCGGTTTTCTTCATAAAATAATATTTTTAAAGTATGCAAAAATAAGAATTTGGCGCACCCATACAAATAAACAAATCGTCTAAAGCAAATTTTAATGAATAATTACCCTAATCTAGCAATTCCAAATGGTATAATAAAGGTTTAGAAGGACTAGCATCTGTTTCTAAACTGGCAATTTGTAGGTTCAAAAAGTAAATGCCATCTGAAATTGAATTGGGAACATAAACCATTTCGCTGATGGTAGCCTCCATTCTAGGATTGGCTGGATATTGCCAAAAAGCTTTGTGGGCAAGCATGGCGCCTGCATCTTCCTCTGGATCCACACTTGGCAAATCAATCAACAAATGGTGAATACCTTTATTGGCAATAAGCGTGGCCAATTTTGGTTCAATATAAATAGGGTTTTGCCCAGAATAGGTTTGAACCAATTTGGCTTCTGTATTTGGCAAGGTTCTAATAATCAAGGCCTCAATGCCATCTGCTAATTGTTCCTCCACCCCATTTGCCAATACAACCCAATTGCCATCTGCAAGTTGAACTGGCTCAAGTGTAATTACCTGCGCCACAAAATGAAATTGCTTTAAGCTTTGGTTGATGCTAATTCGCTCTTTGGTTATATGTCCTATACACTCAGTATGCGTGCCATTGCCATGCGCATTGATAAACAGGTTTTCGCAATTAGCGCCACTACCCATGGCCACCGAGCCAATAAAATCGCCAACTTGTATAGGTTCGAACCGAGGATTTGGAATATGAAAGGCATTTGGATTGACTGATCCACTAACCATCGAAATAGAAATATCAACAGGTTTTGAAAAATCTATCTGATACTTTTTTTGCTGCCAATCAATAATTGCCTTCATTCTTCGTTCTTTAGGGCAAATATTACATTTTGTTTCTGATTTATTATAAACAAGACCATTATATTTGAGGTTCAACAAAAGGATGAAGGCATACGAAAAAAAACGCTGGTGGAAGATCGCCATTCTAATTGCAGCCATGTTTATTGGTGGCTTTTCTCTCTGGTACACCCAAACTTTGGTGAAAGAATTGGCGGTTCAAGAAGACAAAAAAATAAAACTTTGGGCCAATGCTACCAGGCAATTGGGCGCAGCTTCTGCTGAAATGGATATCAATTTCTTGCTAGATATCATCAAAGACAATGAAACCATTCCTACCATTTTGGTGGATGACAATGGGCAAATAATTAGCCATAGAAATCTTGATTCATTGAGGGCTTTAGATACTGCTTATGTGAATGCAGAACTAGCCTTAATGAAAGAAATTCATGAACCCATAAAAATTGAATATGATTTAACCAACAAGCGTTACAACTATTTATATTATAAAAACTCTCGCATACTTACTGCCCTTCAAACTTATCCGTTTATACAACTTTCGCTCATTGCCTTTTTTGCGCTTATGAGTTACTTTGCCCTAAGCAACAGCCGCAGAGCAGAACAAAATCAGGTTTGGGTAGGCATGAGTAAAGAAACAGCTCACCAATTGGGAACGCCTATTTCTAGCCTCCGCGAATGGCATAACCTGTTAAAGGAAACCGAAAAAGACCAGCAAGAGGAAATATTAAAAGAGGTAGATTACGACATCCAAAGATTGGAACTCATTACTGAAAGATTTTCTAAAATTGGGTCTGAACCAATTCTTAAAGCAGAGAATTTAGATTTGGTGATTGAAAAAGCAATTGGTTACCTCAAAAACAGGGTATCGAGTAAAGTTCATTTCACCGTTGATATTGGTCAGCCAAACAATTGGGCCAATATCAATATTCCCTTGTTTGATTGGGTGATAGAAAACCTCTGTAAAAATGCCATAGATGCCATGGATGGAAACGGCAGCCTCAGAATTGTGTTGAACCACGATACCGAAAAAGTATACATAGACATTACTGATACAGGCAAAGGAATACCCAGAAGCAAGTTTAAAACAGTATTTAAACCAGGGTTCACTACCAAAAAACGTGGCTGGGGCCTCGGATTATCCCTCACAAAAAGAATCGTCAAAGAATACCACAAAGGCCAAATCTACGTGCGCCACTCCGAACTCGGCAAAGGCACCACCTTCAGAATAGTGCTGAATGTAGCTTAGTTTATTTTTTACTACAAAGAAACAATTTGCCACCAAGGCTCCAAGGCACGGAGATTTTTTTAATTATTTAGTTTCAATTTTTTTAGCCTCATCTTGACCAAGAATGGGTCACATATTTATAGAACATCAATTTTCTATAAACATACGACCCATTCTGGGTCGAAAAAATAAAAATATCCTTGGTGCCTCCGCGCCTTGGTGGCAAAAAAACTCCCACCTTGCAATCAAAAAAAAATCGTTGCTTTGTTACTTTGTAGTAAAAACCAACCCAAAAAACTTGGTGCCTCCGCGTCTTGGTGGCAAAAAAAATGTTACTTTGTAGTAAAAACCAAAGTACATGTCCAGAATTTTAGCAGTAGATTACGGAACCAAGCGAGTTGGTTTGGCAGTTACAGATCCTTTGCAAATAATTGCTAGCACCCTTGCTACTGTGAGAGCACATGAGCTTATGGCTTATTTAAAGGAGTATATTGCCAAGGAGCCTTTGGAGTGCATTGTGGTTGGAAAGCCACTGCAAATGGATGGCACCGACTCTGAATCTGCGAAACATGTAGAAAAATTTATATCTTTGCTAGCCAAACAATTTCCAAATCTGCCAATTAAAAGAATAGATGAACGACTAACCTCTAGAATGGCCAAAGCCAGCATGTTAGAAATGGGATTGAAGAAAAAAGATAGGCAGAAAAAAGAAAATGTGGACCAAATAAGCGCTGTACTAATCTTACAAACTTATATGGAAAATAAATTTTAAAACCATTTAACCGGTTAAACCTTATATATATAGATGATTTTTCCAATAGTAGCATATGGCGACCCAGTTTTAAGAAAAGTAGGCGCTAACATTGACCCTCTTTACAAAGACTTACAAAAGTTAATTGAAAACATGTGGGAAACCATGTACCACGCAAGTGGCGTTGGTTTGGCTGCCCCTCAGATTGGTAAACCTATTAACCTATTCATTGCAGATACCAGTGCCTTTGGCGACGAAACCGTTCCAGAAATGAAAAAGGTTTTTATCAATTCCGAAATGCTTAAAGAATGGGGAGATGAATGGGAATATGAAGAAGGCTGCCTCAGCATTCCTCATATCAGAGAAAAAGTTAGCAGACACCCAAATGTTTTATTGCGCTACCAAGACGAGCAGTTTGTATGGCATGAAGAAGAATTTAGCGGCATTGCTGCCAGGGTTATTCAACATGAATACGACCATTGCCAAGGAAAATTGTTTGTAGATTACATTTCTGAACTCAAAAAACGCCTTATTCGTAACAAACTTATCAGTATTAGCAAGGGCGGAGCCAACGTGGATTACAAAATGAGAATCCCAAGCGGACGCTAATTCCACACTTTTTTTATACACTTTTTACAATAATTTGCAAAATATGCAACTATTTTTTCGCTTTTTGACCTAATCAATTTGAGCGGTTTGAGATATTTGGCTTTATTCGCATTAACATTTGAATAACACATGGATCAAAAATTTAATTTAAATTATTCTTTTCCTTCTCTGCACCCTTATTTAAAGCATGCAGCTAATACCATTAAAACTCCTGAGAGTATATACTTATTAGAAAAAAAGAAAGACTACTACCATGAAATAACCTATAAACAAGTTTTGGATGAAGCCAATGCCATTTCTGCATTCTTTCATAACCTTGGCTACAAAAAGCAGGACATGGTTGCCCTGATTATAGAAAATTGCCCTGAGTATATTTCATACGACCAGGGTTTGATGCAACTTGGATTGGTTAATGTTTCTATATACCCAACACTATCCGAATCGGAAGTAGAATACATTTTAAACGATTCTGGTGCCAGAGCCATATTGGTTGGAACGCCGTTTCTATTAAAGAAAATAAACAAGATTAAACACAATTGTCCAAAATTAGAGTGCATCATTATCGCCTTTAATACCGACAAAAGAGACGACAGCATTACTACTTACGAGGAAATGATTTCTCAAGGAAGTTTGCTCTACCAAGATACCAAAAACCAGATTGATGCCATTTGTGATTCGGTAACTAGAGATGATTTGAGTTGCTTGCTCTATACCTCTGGCACTACCGGGAAGCCTAAAGGTGCCATGCTTACCCATGATAATTTCTTGAGCGATATTGAAATGGCAGTTGAGCTCATGTATATTGTTAACAAAGACTTTAGATTTTTGTCGTTTTTACCAATGTGCCACGTTTACGAAAGAACTGCTACTTATTATATGAGTACAGTTATTGGTTCACAAATTGCATTTGCCCAAAGTTTAGAAGCATTAACAAGTAACATTCAAGAAACAAAGCCTACAGCTATATTAACTGTTCCCAGACTTTTAGAAAGAATAGAAGAAAGGGTTAGAAAAAATGTAACCTCAAAAGGCGGCTTGAGCCTAAAAATATTTGATTGGTCAATTAAAACAGGCGAAAAACGTCGTCACTTGAGAGAAAATAACCAAACTCCAGGGCCCATTTTATCTTTGCAATTGTTAGTTGCAGAAAAATTGGTGTTCTCTAAAATCAAAGAGAAGTTGGGCGGTAATATGCGACTAATGATTTCTGGAGGAGGAGCCATGCCACAGCATGTTGGAGAGTTTTTTGGCAATATAGGCGTAACTGTTTGCGAAGGATACGGACTTACAGAAACCTCTCCATTGGTTACGGTAAATGAGCCACACCGCCAAGTATTTGGTGCCGTTGGAAGAGTAGGTAGGTTAAACGAAGTGGCTATTCAAAATGTAGAAACCAAAGAAATTATTACGGTTCAAACATTCGATTCTTTTAACCCCAATTTTGAATGTGCTGAAGGGGAAATATTGGTGCGCGGTAGAAACGTAATGAAAGGTTATTGGAACCTGCCAGAAGCTACTGCAGAAGCTATTGATAAAGATGGTTGGTTGCATACTGGCGACGTGGGTAAATTCTACAAAGGCTACCTAAAAATTACAGATAGGATCAAAAATATATTGGTGAATTCATTTGGCAAAAATATTTACCCAACCCCAATTGAAAGTGTTTATTTGAAATCGAATAAAATTGAGCAAATATTTTTAATAGGCGACAAGCAAGAATATTTAACCGCCATCATAGTTCCTTCAAAAGAAGAAATGAAAGAAGTTTTTGGCTACAAAGAATCGTATTTTGAAGAAGCCGACGACTTCATTAGAGAAGATGAAATTAAGAAGTGGTTAGAAATTGACATGCACAAATACGCTACAGAACTTGGCAAATTTGAGCGTGTAAAACACTTTGCTATTAAGCGCAGACCCTTCAACTTAGAGCTTGGCGAAATTACACCAACCCTAAAAGTTAAGCGCAAAATTGTGGAGCAAAAATACGAGAAAGAAATCAAAGCCATGTATGTGGCAATAGTTGACTAATTCGCATCCAAAACCATTTTTACGTGTTCTATGCTGGCTTCCCAAAAGTTCTCTCCTTTCGGTTTGAACCCAAACCGGGCATACAACGGTGCTGCCTCTAACTGCGCATGCAAATAGAGTAATTTTCCATTAGGGCTTAATTCACTTACTAAGGTTTGAACCAAGGCCGAAGCAACCCCTTTGTGCCTTGCTTCTTCCAAAACAGCGAAGCGCTCTAACTTGTAGCCGTTTTCTGTTTCTCTCCACCTGGCAGTGCCCACAGGAACGCCATCTAGCAAGGCCAGGAAATGCACCGATTCTTCCTCATTTTCCCATTCTAATTCCTCTGGGCAATTTTGACCAATCACAAATACCACCCTGCGAATGGCCCATGCAGTCTCTAATTCAGCTTGATTTGAAATTTTATGAATCTCTATTTTCATTTTTTTGAATGTTGTTTTATAAAAAAATGTAAGTTTGCACCGCAATTATACCTTAAATATGACAAAAATAGCCGAATTATTAGGCGATAGCGCAACGTCGTTATTGAACCACGAATGTAAAACCATTTCAAAAAGCCAATTGCATTTACCTGGTGGCGATTTCCTAGATCGCGTTTTCCTACAAAGTAACCGCACTCCTCAAGTACTAAGAAGCCTTGGTGCAATCTATGAGCACGGCAGATTAGGTGGATCTGGTTATGTTTCTATTTTACCTGTTGACCAAGGCATTGAGCACAGTGCTGGCGCATCTTTTGCACCAAACCCTGCTTACTTTGATCCAGAAAATATTATTAAGTTAGCCATTGAAGGTGGTTGCAATGCTGTTGCTTCTACCTACGGTGTATTGGCAGCTTGTTCAAGAAAATATGCACACAAAATTCCTTTCATTGTAAAATTAAACCACAATGAATTTTTAAGCTACCCAAATAAATTCGACCAAATTATGTTTGGTTCAGTAGACGAAGCTTGGAACTTAGGTGCAACTGCAGTTGGTGCAACTATCTATTTTGGATCAGACGAAAGTGGTCGCCAAATACAAGAAGTTGCTGCTGCATTTGAACGCGCGCACGAACTTGGCATGGCAACTGTTTTATGGTGCTATACCCGTAACAACGCATTCAAAAAAGATGGCGTAGATTACCATACTGCTGCAGATTTAACGGGCCAAGCCAACCATTTAGGCGTAACCATCCAAGCAGATATTATCAAACAAAAATTACCTACAACCAATGGTGGTTATACTGCCTTAAACTTTGGTAAAACACATAACAAAGTTTATACAGAACTTTCATCAAGCCATCCAATAGATTTAACACGCTACCAAATTGCAAATTGCTACATGGGTCGCATGGGTTTAATTAACTCAGGTGGAGAAAGCAAAGGAGCAACAGATTTAGCCGAAGCAGTAACCACAGCCGTAATCAACAAACGTGCTGGCGGACATGGTTTAATCTCTGGACGTAAAGCCTTCCAAAAACCAATGAACGAAGGTGTAGCTTTACTAAACGCCATCCAAGACGTATACTTAGACCAAAGCATCACTATCGCTTAGTATGCCCGCACACCTATCATCCTCCTCCCGTAAAAACGCGATTCATCGCGTTTCGTTGCGGTAGGCCAAGACATGATATAAAAGCAAAACTTGCGGCAAGGATAGATACAACCACGTTTCGTTGCGGTAGGCCAAGACATGATATAAAAGCAAAACTTGCGGTAAGGATAGATACAACCGCGTTTCGTTGCGGTAGGATAAGACATGATATAAAAGCAAAACTCGCGGTAAGGATAGCTTTCCACCACCAAGGGCAACCCATAAAAGCCACGAAGGCACCTCAGCAAAAACATTTGCTAAGTGTCTCGTGGCTTTTTTATTTCTGAAAATCTCTAAAATTTTTAAGAAATAGCCCGGCACATTTATGCCCAGGTTTAAGGTTGACCAAAAATTCTTATTGCAGGCCTTTAGGCCTTTTCTGCAAAATGTTTACATTTCAATAATAGAAACCAAAGGAAAAAATGCATAATTGAAAAACTGTCAAAAAAAACATTGTCAAAATTTTTGCGACCAAAATTTATGAAATGCTAAATATCACGAAACCTTGATAAGCATACGAAAATAAGCTTTAAACATTTTTTTACGATTTGATTTGTATTTCCGATTTTTAATTATAACTTAGATAAACACAATCCAGTCTGAATTAATAATTTATTATAAAATACATTATAAATGTAAGCTGGATTTAATAAGGATGAAACCGAATGAAAACCAACACCCACATTATAAAACATCTTGCTTTTGTTTACTTGTTTTTTAACATACTCTTATCAGTTGGATGTGAGAGAAAACCATGTGATGAAACCCCAATAATTGATACCATAGAAATTGCAAATCCTGCGGTTTATAAAAAGGCCTTAACAAGCTATTCTGGAAACGACACCTTAAATTTTAAATCTGAAACTGGTGAGATTTTTTCTTTTATTGGTGGTGGATTAATCAGCGGATATTATAACGCCTATGAGTTTTTAGAAGACAGATGCAATACCAAATTAACCCATGTTAAACAATTCGAAGGTTATAATTTTAAAACAAGCAATTATTCTTCCGACATCGAATATTATGTGAAAATTTCTGCAAATAGTCGTTTAGGAGGAACAGATTTTCATATTGTAATTCATGATTATGATTTTTATTGTAGTGGGTCATTACCTCCTTTAGGTCACTCTTGGTACATACAAGGGTTAATCATTAATGGAAAAACATTTAATGATGTTTTGAAGATTTATAGAAATTACGACCCCCTCGATAAGTCTTTTTTATATTACAGTTTAGAAGAGGGCATTATTCAAATTAATTTTTTAAACGGACATACAATAACCAAAGAATAAATCATTTACCTATGAAACTAAAATTAAACTACCTTCTTATTGCAATTTTTGCAATTATATTTTCCCCAAATACATATGGAAAAGAAATTGTAAAACCTAAACCACTGCCGTTGAGCAACTTTAATAATACTCAAAGTGGTTTTGGTGACTTTATCAAGAAAATTGGCAATTTATTTAAACCAGAATGGGGATGTTATATAGTAAAAGGGCAAAATAATTCATCACCACTTGCAATGTTTAATAGAACTACTTTTGCAAAAGATACTGCTGAAATTATTCAAAAAATTAAAGTTCCTATGTCAGATTTCTATAAAATTTATGAAAATGTTTTTAGTATAGGTTCAAACATTGGGGCTTTTACAATCCCAGCAAAAAATGGAAGTAGAAATGTTTTTGAAAATCGGTCAACTTATGCTAAAAATGCCGCATTTGTTTTGGTGCTTGGTATTTATGAAAATGGTAGTCGTATTTCAAAGGATACCTTAAATAGATTGGCGGACAATGTGTTAAAAGTTATTAAAGAATGCGACGACAATATAACTGATAATTGGTTTCAGAAGGAAGGATTAACTGGTTGGGGTGAAGATGCCCAAATGATAAGAAGTATTGAGTTGATTAATTACTGTATTGCACTTGATATGGTGAGAACTGCTGGTTATACTTGGAACAATACACAACAAGATCAAAGCAACCCATGCACCGCATTAAAAGAATTTACATTTAGGCTCTTTAAATACTCTAATAGGCCATTTAATTCTTTGTCGAACATACTCAACAATAATATTTCTATTTTGGTGGGATCTGCCCTTGTTTATGCCGGAATTATCCTTCATTCGGAAAAAGATATGCTTTTAAATTGGCGCCATCACCCAAGAGTATGGGCAAAAGTAGGGCATATTAGAATAAGGGAATCAGAATTTACTGCCATCAATCACTCGCAATCTAAAAAGGGAGGTAAACATGGGCATCAAGAGGGCCCAGGCTACTATGCTAAATGTATGAAGGAAGGTGTAATTCCTGTAAGTATTGCTTTCGATAACTTTGTAGACAATAATAAAAATTATGAAAAGGTATATTTTTCTGCAGAGGATCTTTTATATTATTTAGTTGGAGGACCTACAGGTGCTCTAATAGCTTTAATTGCACTTTCAGAGAGAGTTCACAATTACCAAAGCGACCCAGATTGGAAGAATACCCTTTACTGGTATCGAGATATACAACAACCAAATGGGCATTCGCCTTCCTTTGATGATACAAGGATTAGTTCATCTTTACCCACAATGGCTTGTTTTAAAGATCCGAAATTGAGTTTGTTAAGTGGATTAACATTAATGAATTCTTTTAATAATGTGTATAATGAAAGAGCAGATTTTCTTGCTGCAAATAATCCTGCCATACCATTTGAACGGTCTGTTAATTTTGCTAATAGTTTAAGTGGCGATGCTGTTTTTAGAACACAGATTAATACAAAATCACCAAATTCTACATTGGCCAATGACCAACATTATATTTATATAAATTCCAAGGAATCAACTAATCCATTAGAATATGCAAGACAGGTCATATTTGGTAAAACTCAACATCAACATCCTAGTGCAGGGAATTTGATTATCAATGCGGGAAATGAGATTTTATTATTAGATCCGCCTTACTATGGGGAAGCAAATCAATCTAATGTAAATTCTGGAACTCATCATAATGTAATTTCGGTTGGTGACAATCCTCAAATCGGACCTTCTAATAGAGACCAACCTCAATTAGTAAATTTTGATGCTTATGCTAATTCAATAACTATTAAAACAAAATATAGAGGCCCTAATCCTAATGTAGAAGTTAAGCGTACAGTTCAAGTTTATGACTTCAAAGATTCTGGTGATGTAACAAGGTATTATTATGAAGTTATCGATGATTTTAAAGTTGACCCTGTATTTGGATATGCTATGGAAGGTAAAACTTTTAAACTAAATCTAAATGGGAATGGAAATGTTTCGGAAGGTACTTGTAATGATTCAAGAAAACAATTTGGAGAAGTAGTTTGGAAACATCCTTGCATAGCTAGAGGTACATGGAAATTGTATGCAAGAACATCCTTAACCTCAAGTGACAATGGGAGTCTTTCTTTTAATATTACAGGTGGTCATTTACATGGTAATGCAAATTTTGAAGAAGCTTTAAAATTAAACTCAACTAGTATAGATAATAGAATGGCAACAGGAGCAATATTGGGTAATGATGGATATAGCACACATTCAAGATTTACTGCCAGTATTTACGGCGAAAAAGGAGTTTTTCAAACAATATTCATTCCCTTAAGATGTGATGAGCCAGACTTTCCCATTGATACCTTTTGGGTAAAAATAAAAAGCGATTCCTTTTATTCTATTTCAACTCTAAAAAACATTGGAAAGGACCATATTTCAAATATTCATTTGAAAAAGGGATATTCCAATACTGATACAATTAGTGTTTTAAACAGTCTATTTAATAATGATCTATCACAATTATCAAATATTAAGTTTATTGGAGATAGAGCCTTATTCTCTATTTCTATGGATAGTGTATTCCGTAGAAAAAATTGTGTTTCTTATACTAAATTTAGAAAGGCATCGGTTGATTACGGTTTTTATTTGGCTTATAATGATACTGTCTACATTAAAGCCAACAAATTTGTAAATGCCAATTATTCAATTATTGCACCATCGAAATATTCGGGGCAAGTAAAAACAGATTCAAGCTGCACGGTTAACCTATATCTAGCAGGCATGGAGCGAGGAGTTGGCATGAAAGTGGAAGGCTTAAACTATACCTATGATACTGGCACTTGTATAATAAGTATTGATGTCCCCATCGGTCTCACACAATTCGAAATAGAATTAGAAGATCCATGCCGAGTAAGCTGCTTTTTCCCTAGCACTGCCGAAACCATTAATGGGCAATTTGATTTTAGCGAAGGCATTACCCAAACCCTTGGTCATAAATTGAGCATTGTAAAACCCAATGGTTTTTTAAACATTACCAATGGTAGTCACATGATGTTGTGCGATGGCATTTATTTGCACAATAGAGATAGTCTGGTATTGTATAGCGGTTGTGGTAAGGATACAGGCCAAGTAAGTATTTCAACTTGCAATGGTGCAGTAAACGGCACGCCATTTGGCGCAATGTCTGGTGCGGGTGGTGGCGCTAAACCTTCCATGCTTTCGGTAAAGGCTGGAGCTGCACTTATTTTGGAGGACAGCTCTTTTACCCAAATTAGCAATAACAGTGAGCTGCATGTATGGGGTACTTTAGTTATTAAAAAAGGAGCCAAACTATTAATTGGAGATGGCAGAACTTGTGCTTATGCCACCATTATGGTTTACCCTGGCGCCAATTTGCACATTGAAGATGATGCCCATTTGGAGTTCTTTAAAATTATTGGTGATACCCAAGACCGACACATATTTTTTATTGCCAATAAACCTTATGGTGCATCTGTGCAAAAAGGTGTGGCTAGTAATATCCTTACTTTGCTTCAAAATGATACCATTATTAGCAATGCCAATATACCCGTAGAGATTTGTGATTTATATACCGTAACGCCTACACATGGCATTGCCAATAGAGACTGGGGATTTAGTAATGTACTTGCGCCAAAGGCATTAATTAAAATACCTAATGACACAATATGTGAAGGTGAATGTTTAATGATTGATTTTAAATCGTCGCTTAACGATCCAATTCGTGAGATTGAAGTTTGCCGAATTGATACTTTTTTGGGTAATGCAAGTCTTTCTTGTTTTGGCTCTTGGCGCATAGAGGGTAACTCTCTTGAGGCAGGTTATAATGAAAACACCAAATGCTACAGTAGTCAAACCCAATTGAGTTATTTTCCTTTGTGCGATTATATAGATAGCACCAATCATTGGTATAAAATATTTGTAAAGGTAAAAAACCATTGCGATTTTCAAGATACCCAAACCCTCTATTTTTATATTGCCCATAAACCCAATGCTATTATTGCAGTGGCAGATTCGGCCTGCCCGGGTTACGAAACGGTAAAGGCTCATAACCTAAGTAATTTTAATGCAGAAAAAGCCATGTGGCATGTGCAATTATTAGATAGTACCCAATACTAAGAAAATGATGAAAATCCATTTTTCTATGGAGGAGATTGGGAGCAGTTTAATATCCATTATGGCGATTCATTTACCTTCCCAGATTTTAAATGGCAGGGTGGTTTTAAATATATAATTAACCTCACCCAGATTGGTCGCTGTGGCGAATCGGTTTCTAATTGGGATACCATAGAAATACAACCAGGTGCTAAGATTATTGCTAGTCCTGCTACCGTATACTCCAACCCACTTGGACCAAGTGCTCTGCAACTCAATGGCTTTGTGGGCAATGCCACCAGTTTTGCTTGGAGTCCAACAAGCTATTTAGACAAACCACTTAATTTAAATCCAATAGCCACACCCACAGATACCATAACCTATATTCTATCTGCCTTTACCGACAATTGTGAGGCTTATGATACCTTGTTTATCAAACTCAATACACTTGCCTTTGCAGGTGTGGTAGATACGGTTTGCAATAGTGCAGTTTTATTGGGAGCTAATTTTGATGCTTCCTTATTTTTGGCCTATCAATATGTTGAAAGTCCAAGTGATGTTTGGAGTGAAATTAGCAGCAGGTTGGCAAATGATTCTGCTTTCTTTGATAAGCTTTCTATGTATTTCTTAAGCCAACACGGTAAGAGTGCTTTACAATCTATTCCTGCTTATGCTAACTTTTTAGGTTCATTGAATAGAAACCAATTTTATGAAAAGAGTTGGTACCTAAACTATTTTATGCAATACCACAATTCGCATAACTACCAAGATGCATTTGATAAGTTTGATCAAGAGGTAAGGGCAGACAATGCATTGAAAAATTATATAGGTGCAAATTCAATCTTCCACCTAGCTGCCTTACAAACCTTTTTAGATTTATACGAAAATGCAGTTCTCAACAATAATCAAGTACAATTGAGCACTGTTTGGGAAAAATACATAGAGAATGGCACTCAATGGGAGAGTTTGGGTAATTGGGACAACCAAATAAAAATATGGGATTCGGTAGCTGTTCCTACTCAATATAAAATTACGGTAATTGACAATGCCAACAGTTTGGTAGAATTTGACCAAGTTGCTATTTGGGCAGATAGGGCAATTGCGCCTATGTATTATGTGCAGTTTCAAACAGATTCTACTATTTACTTTACCAATGTAAGCGATCCAATTGCACCAACAACCTTATACAATTGGAACTTTGCAGATGGCACTACTAGCAATCAAACAAACCCTGTTCATACCTTTCCTTATTTTGATAGCACTTACATTGTTTGTTTAAGTGCAAGCAACCTATGCGGAACCTATACCTATTGCGATACCATTAGAGTAGATTCTGCGGGATTGATTGGATATTCGATGATAGGATACGGAGGTAGGGACGAAGAAAGAAAAGGTGATGTGGGGATGGTGAGATATGAAGGGGAAAGAATGGTGGAAAAATCCTCAAATTCATACGAATCAGGAATAAAAGTTGTGGCATACCCTAATCCATTTAACCACGACCTTACCATCAGCTATCAAATAAGCAATACTTACCAGCAAGGCGAATTGCTGGTTCAAAATGCTTTGGGTCAAACCATGAGCATGCAAAAATTTGGCGGTACAAACGGACAATTAAAAATACCTGTACAAACCCTTAGCGCAGGGCTTTATACCTATCAAATGATACTCGATGGGCGTTTGGTTCAAACCGGAAAATTGGCGAGAGAGTAGGAAGACGCTTCTGGCTTCTAGCATCTGGCTGCTGGCAAAAACAGCTATTTTACTGCCTTGATAATAAATATATGTTTTCTGCTGTTACTATATTTCCACTCAACCCGAGTAACACTTCGACTAGCTCAGTGACCGAGAATTGCTAAATGCCAGACAACTGCTAAAAGCTAGTTGCCAGATGCTAGCTGCCAGATGCTAGTTGCCAGAAAGCCTACAATCTATAAACCAGCATTTTAAGTAATTTTTCTTGGTATAATTGATTGGATGCTTTTATTTCGAACTTTATTAATGTTTTGAAATGAGTTGGTATAAACGCGTTAAAGAAGGAATAACTACCCTAACATCCGAGAAGAAATCGGTGCCCGATGGTTTGTGGCACAAGTGCAGCAGGTGTAAGAAAACCTTTTTGGTGGAAGATCATCAAAACAATGCTTATGTATGTACTAATTGTAACTACCACGATAAGGTAGGCTCTCATGAGTATTTTGAAATTCTTTTTGGCAATAACTTTGAAGAGCTTTTTGCCAATATTATGCCAAGCGATCCTTTGCATTTTAAAGATACCAAAGAATACGCCAAGCGTTTAGTTGAATCGCAAGAGAAAAGTGGACTGAGTGATGCCATGCGCGTTGCTGTGGGTAATATTGCAGACGACATGAAGTTGGTGGTTGCTTGTATGGATTTTGGATTTATTGGTGGCAGTATGGGTAGTGTGGTGGGCGAAAAAATATCTAGAGCAATTGATTATGCCCGTGAGAACAGAATTCCATTGATGATTATCTCCAAATCTGGCGGTGCGCGCATGATGGAAGCGGCTTTCTCATTGATGCAAATGGCCAAAACTTCTGCTAAACTTGCCCTATTGGGTCAGGCAGGAGTGCCTTATATTTCTTTACTGACTGATCCAACCACGGGTGGAGTAACTGCTAGTTATGCCATGTTGGGCGATGTGAACATTGCCGAACCAGAAGCCTTAATTGGATTTGCTGGTCCTAGGGTAATTAGAGAAACCATTGGAAAAGATTTGCCAAAAGGTTTCCAAAGTTCGGAGTTTGTCTTGGAGCATGGTTTCCTAGATTTTATTGTGAACAGAAATGAGCTCAAAGCCAAGTTAAACGACCTGTTGCACATCATGACCAAAACACCTATCTTGAAAAAAGAATCGTAATTTTATTGTCCTATACAAAAAGCTGTTTTGACCCTAAAGTTAAAACAGCTTTTTTTGTGCCATATTATTTATATAAATTGCGGTTCATTGGAAAAGGAAATAACAACATCAAAGGAGAAAATCCTAAAGAAGGTAAGAACTGCCTTAAATTATAAATCAAAGAGTAGCTTTCAGAACATAGACCTGGAAAGCAATGTGTTTGTGCGCCCCGAGGGTGAAACACTCTCTGAAATGTTTGTGAAAAAATTTGTAGCAGTGAATGGTCAATTTGTTTATTGCGATAACCAATTTGATTGCGTAGATAAACTGCTCGACCTCATTGAAGAACGCAAATGGAAGTATATTTTTAGTTGGGAAAATCCTATTCAAACTATTTTAGATGAGTCTGGCATTCACTATTATAATAAGAAGGATCATTTAGAAAAAATACAGGCATCCATTACAGGCTGCGAATCATTATTGGCAAGCTCGGGTACAATCTTAGTTAGTAGCTCAAAAAACAGCAGGGCACTCACCATTTGGCCTCCTGTTCATGTGGTGATTGCCAAAAGGTCGCAGGTAGTTTTAGATATCAAAGAATCTTTGCAAAGCATGCGCAACCGCTATGGAAAAAACATGCCTTCTATGATGAGTTATATTACTGGGCCAAGCAGAACCGATGAGTTACCAAGCTCTGATACCGACAATTTACCTAAAACGGTTATTGGCGCGCACGGACCAGTAGAGCTTATCTTATTTTTGATAGACGACCGCAAGCAAGATTAAGCCAATATTGTTTTGAAGAAGATTTATTTTGCTTCCGATTTCCATTTAGGTATTCCAGATGCCGCCTCTAGTTTTGAAAGAGAGAAAAGGATTATTCGCTGGCTGAACCAAATAAAACCAGATTGCGAGGCCTTGTACCTTTTAGGGGATACTTTTGATTTTTGGTTTGAATATAAATTGGTTGTTCCAAAGGGAAATATTAGGCTACTTGCCAAAATTGCAGAATTTGCCGATGAGGGCATACCCGTTCATGTTTTTCATGGCAACCACGACTTGTGGCAGTTTGGCTATTTTGAAAAAGAACTTGGTGTTCAGGTTCATGCTGAACCTATTAGTATTCAGCTAGGAAAACACCTCTTTTATATTGGTCATGGCGATGGCTTAGGAGATGGCTGGCGATTCAACTTCATTTTATGGATTTATAGAAATAGGTTCTTCCAAAGAATTTTTGCCTTTATTCATCCTAACCTTGGAATAGGCTTTGCCAATTATTTGAGTCACAGAAGTAAGCTTAAAACATTTGATGGAAACTTCACCTTTAATGGGGAAGAAGAATTTTTGGTTAAGTATTGCAGGCAGCTAATAACTCAAGGTGATAAAAGCGAATATTACGTTTTTGGCCACCGACATTTACCCATGATTTATGATTTGGATCAAACCAAAAAATACGTGAACCTTGGCGATTGGATTGGGTTTAATACCTATGCAGTTTACGACGGACAAGCATTAACAATTGAAAAATTTGAAGGCTAAATATCCAATTGGGTTAGTTACAAATGCTGGCAAATATTTAGTTGGCATGGTATGTTTTATCCTCATTAGTAGCTTTCAACCCTCATGGAATTTATTGACCCAAATTAGCATTCAGGCTAAAGATATAGAAACAGACAGGGTGGGTAATATTTATGTGGTGAGCAATACCAATCAACTGTATAAATATGATGCATCTGGCAAGTTGTTGAGCACACTCAACTATGCCTATCAAGGTAATATTACTCATATTGATGCCAGCAACCCTATGGAATTATACCTATTTTATAGGGAAATGAATGCTATAGTATTTTTGGATAATAACCTTGCTTACAGAGGCAAGCTAAATCTCAGCGATGCTGGAATAACGCAGGCATCGGCTATTGCCAGGAGTTACAACAATACCATTTGGGTATTTGATCAAGGCGATTTACAATTAAAAAATTTGAACAAAGAGGGCAATCTTATCCAAGCAAGTGGCAATGTTTTGCAATTTGCCCAAAGTAAAAATTTAAATCCATCCCTAATTATCGACAATGGATCGAGGGTATTTGTAAATGACAGTACTGAAGGCATTTTGGTATTTGATGTTTTTGCCAATTACATTAAAACCATACCCATTAAACTGAAGGAAGAATTTAAGATTTTAAATGATGAATTATTTTATAGAAATGGCAATAATTTAATCAGTTATAGGTTCAGCACGTTACAAAGAGATACCTTACAATTGCCAGATATTAATTTTGCGGCATTTAGTGTAGAAAAGGAAAGACTTTTTGTGTTGAACCCCTTGGGCATAAGCATATACAGCTACAAACCACAGAAGTAGCAAGCCTTTTATTGTAAATTCTTAAGGATGCGCTATCTTTGCGCCCTCTCAAAAACAACATGTTAGACAAATTAGAAGCCATATACCAACGTTTTAAGCAAGTAGAAGAGCAATTAAGTCAGCCCGATGTATTGGCCGACATGAAGCGTTTTACCCAAATGAACCGCGAATACAAAGGATTACAAAAGATTGTAGATAAGTACTTTGAATATAAAAATATAGTAGGTAATATACAAAACGCCAGAGAAATACTTAAAACCGAAAAGGACGATGAAATGCGTGAAATGGCCAAAATGGAGTTGGATGAGCTTGAGCCAAAAGTAGCACCCATTGAGGAAGAAGTAAGAATATTGATGATTCCGGCCGACCCTGAAGATAGCAAAAATGCGCTATTGGAAATTAGGGGCGGAACAGGTGGTGATGAGGCAAGTATTTTTGCAGGAGATTTGTACCGCATGTACATGTATTTCTGCGAAAAAAGAGGTTGGAAAACAGAGGTTGTGGATTTTACTGAAGGT